>LNEW01000146.1 GCA_001464375.1 Rhodospirillales bacterium Ga0074136
CGGTGCCGGCGCAGCACCTCGGTCATCTGCGAACCCACCGTATAGGCGGGGTTCAGGCTGGTCATCGGTTCCTGGAAGATCATCGCCATGCGGTCGCCGCGCAGGCGGGACATCTCGGTCTCGTTGAACCGGCCGATCTCCTGGCCGGCGAAGCGCAGCGCGGTGGTCTCGCGCTTCGAACCGCGCGGCAGCAGGCCCATGACCGACAGCGCGGTGATCGACTTGCCGCAGCCGCTCTCGCCCACCAGGCAGTGGGTCTCGCCCTTGTTCACGGCGATCGACGCGCCGCGCACCGCGGCGGTCGAGCCGATCGTCACGCGCAGGTCGGTCACTTCCAGCAGCGCGGTCATCGCGACAGATCCGTGCCCATCATGTCGCGCAGCGCATCGCCCAGCAGGTTCACGCCCAGCACCAGGATGAACAGCGCGGCGCCGGGGATGATGATGACCCAGGCCTCGAAGAACATGTATTCCTTGGCCTCGCTGATCATCAGCCCCCAGGAGGGCAGCGGCGGCGGCACGCCGAGGCCGAGGAAGGACAGCGCGGCCTCGAGCAGGATCGCCAGCGCCATCTCCAGTGTCGCGACGACGGCGAGGTGCGTGGCGATATTGGGCAGCACCTCCCGCGTCAGCACCCACCAGCGCGAAACCCCGGCGCACCAGGCGGCCGCCACGTAGTCGAGGTTGCGGATCTGCATGGTGGTGGACCGCGCCACCACCGCGAAGCGGTCCCACAGCAGCAGCCCCAGCACAAGCACCACCAGCATGAAGGACGACCCGCGCAGCGCGGCGACGGCCAATGCCACCAGCACCGCCGGGATCGACAGCCGCGTGGTGATGCAGAACACCACGAAATCGTCGATCTTACCGCCGTAGAATCCACCCAGCACACCCAGCGTGATGCCGATCAGCCCCGAGGTGATGACGGTCAGCACGCCGATCACCATCGATATCCGCGCGCCATAGATCAGCCGCGACAGGTAGTCCCGTCCAAGCTGGTCCGTGCCGAGGAAGTTCCGCGGATCGCCGCCCTCCATGAAGGATGGCGGCACCAGGCGGCGCTGCAGGTCGATCGCGAAGGGATCGTAGGGCACGATCCACGGCGCCAGGATCGCGACGATGGTGGTGAAGGCGACGATGGCCGCCCCCACCACGAAGCCCGGGTTGCGCAGCAGGCGCCCGCCGCGCGTCATGGGCATGACCGCGCCGCTCATGCGGTGCGCAGCCGCGGGTCGAGCACGGCGTTCAGCAGATCCGCCAGCAGCGTCAGCGCGATGTAGATCAGCGCCAGGACCAGAACCACCGCCTGCACCACCGGGAAGTCGTTCTTGCTGATGCTCTCCCAAGCCAGGAAGCCGACGCCGTGCAGCGCGAAGACCGTCTCGATCACCACCGACCCGCCCAGCATGAAGCCAAGCTGCACGGCGGCGATCGACACCACCGGGATCGCCGCGTTGCGGAAGCCGTGCTTGACCAGGATGGACAGGCGCGACAGCCCCTTGGCGCGCGCGGTGCGGATGTAGTCCGACGACAGCGCCTCGATCATGCCCGACCGCGTGAGGCGCGTGAGCGACGGGATGGCCGAGAAGGCCAGCACCACGCCCGGCAGCACGAAGCCCTCCCAGGTCTCGACGCCCGATATCGGCAGCCAGCCCAGTTGCAGCCCGAACACGATCATCAGCACCAGCCCCAGCCAGAAGGACGGCATGGCCTGCCCGATCATCGCGAACAGCGCGACCGCGCGATCCACCCAGGACCCCTCGCGCACCGCCGCCAGGATGCCGAGCGGCAGCGACACCACGAGCGCGATCACGAGGCCCACCAGCCCGAGCGTCAGCGTCACCGGCATGCGCGCACCGATCAGGTTCGCCACGCGGTCGCGGAAGAAGTAGCTCTCGCCGAAATCGCCCTGCACGGCGCGGCCGAGCCAGTCGAAGTATTGCACCCAGACTGGGCGATCGAGGCCATACACGCGGCGGATCGTCTCGACATCCTCGGCCGTGGCATTCGGACCGGCGATGGAGATGGCAAGGTCGCCCGACAGCCGCGTCAGCATAAAGGCGAGCGTGAGCACCGTCAGCGCGACGAGCACCGCAACCGCAAAGCGGCGGAGAAAGAAGCGAAGCATCCCGCGCGAAGCCTAGGCAGGTCGCGTGGGCTGCGGCAAGCCCCGCCTCATGCCCGCGTTCCGCGCGGTGCCGCCCTGCCCGGCATGGCACCGATGGCGCGCGCCCGGCGCCTCACCACGCCGCCGCCCAGCCGTCGCGGCGCGGATCGGATGCGCCCATCCGCACGCCGTTCTCCAGCACGCGGATCGCGGCCAGGGAGCACGCGCCCTCCAGGTCGCCCACCACCTTCACCTGGTGGCCGCGCTCGCGCAGGCCGGCGATGGTCGCGTCGCCGAAGCCGCGCTCGATGGTCAGCACATCCTCGCCGCCGTGCGGGTAGTTGCTTTCCTGGCCCGGCTGGGACGACGTCCAGCGCGGCGCCTCCAGCGCCTGCTGCGGGTCGAGGCCGAACACCGCGCAGGACACCAGCACCTGGAAATTCACCTGCACCTGGTTGTCCGCCCCCGGCGTGCCGAAGACCATCCAGGGCTTGCCATCCTTCATCACCATCGGCGCGTTCATGGTGTGGCGCACGCGCCGGCCCGGTGCGAGCGCATTCGCGTGCCCGTCGTCCAGATGCCAGTACGACATGCGGTTGTTGAGCAGGATCCCGGTGCGCGGCCCGGTCACACCCGACCCGAAGGCGCCGTTGATCGACTGGATGGCCGAGACGGCGTTGCCGTCGGAATCCACCACGCAGAAATAGGTGGTGTCGGCTTCCGCCATGGCACGCACGGGCAGCCGTGCGGCGCGATCGCCGATCGAAGCCGCATGCGCATCGCGCCGCGCATCCGACAGCAGCGCGGTAAAATCCGGCGCCTCGCGTCCGGCCTGCGCCTCGCGGTCGAGGAAGGCGCGCTTCTTCGCCTCGATCATCAGGTGCAACAGGGCTGCGCTGCCCCAGCCGAGCGCGGCGAGGTCCCGCCCTTCGATGATGCGCAGCATCTGCAGCATCGCGAAGCCCATCGAGGGCGCCGGCGTCTGCCGCACTTCGAAACCGCGCCAGGCGATGCCGATGGGTGGCGCCAGCAGCGGCACCACCGCCGCCAGGTCGCCCGCCACCGGCAATGCCCCGATAGCGGCGAAATCCGCCGCGAGGTCGCGCGCGACGCCGCCGGTGAAGAAATCCGCCGGGCCGGCCGCCGCCAGGCGTAGCAGCGTGGCGGCCAAGACCGGCTGCACGACCAGCGTGCCGAGCGCCGGCACGCCGCCATCCGGCATGAAGATCGCGCGGCTGGTGGCGTCCGCGCCGACGCGCCGGCGGTTGTCGCCGATGAAATGGCGCAGCGCATGGGTCGCGGCGAAGCCCTCGCGCGCCGCCTCGACCGCCGGGCCGAACAGCGCGCCCCAGGTCTTGGCACCATGCGCGGCGTGCAGCGCCGCAAGGCCCGCCAGCTTGCCCGGAGTCTGGATCGCCAGTGGCCCGTCGATCGGGATGCCGCCCTCGGCGCGGTAGCGCGCGATGGTTGCCGCCGCCGGGGCCTGGCCGGTGCCGGCGAAGGTCTCGGCGCGCCCGGTCTTCGCCGACCAGTGGTGGTAGAAGCCATCACCGCCCAGGCCGGACATGTGCGGTTCGACCACGCCGAGCGTCAGCGAGATCGCCACCGCCGCATCGGCCGCCGATCCGCCGGCGCGCAGCGTGTCCAGCCCCGCGGCCGTCGCCATCGGGTGGTTGGTGGCCACCGCGCCGCGGCGGCCCATGATGAGCGGGCGATGCGCCCGGATGCCCTCGTAGGCCATGGATCAGCCCGCCGCCTGGCGGATGCGCGCGGCAATCGGCGCCCAGCGCGCCACTTCGTCGCGCACATGCTGCGCGGCCGCGGCGGCGGAGGTGTCAGGCCAGGTATCGACGCCGGCACGGCGCAGCCGCTCCTGCACGGCGGGGTCGGCCAGCGCGCGACGGGCCGCAGCCTCCAGCGTCGCCAGCACCGGCGCGGGCGTACCGGGCTTGGCGAACAGCACCTGCCAGGCGGTCAGATCGTACCCCGTCACGCCGGATTCGTTCAGGCTCGGCAGGCCGGGCACCAGCACCGAGCGGTCACGCGAGGAGACCGCGAGCCCCCTCACCTGCCCGCCCTGGATCAGCGGGTTCAGCATGGTCGGGCTGTCGATGGTGAAGTTCATCCGCCCCGCCACCAGGTCCTGCACCGCAAGGGCCGCGGTGCGATACGGCACGATGGTGTAGTCGAGCCCGGCGATCTGCTTGAGCAATTCGCCGGCCAGGTGGTTGGTCGCGCCGGGATTGGTCGATCCGAAATTCGCCGCGTCGCGCTGCGCGCGCAGCCAGGCCAGCAGCTGCGCCACGTCCTGCGCCGGCACCGAGGGATGCACCGCCAGCACGAAGGGCTGCCGGCCCACCAGCGCCAGGGGCACGAAGTCGGTCACCGGGTCATGCGGGAAATCCGGCCGCAGCGCCTTCATCAACGGGTGGTTGTTGGTGCCGATGAAGATCGTGTAGCCATCCGCCGCCGCCCGGTGGAAGGCCGCGGCGCCGATCGTGCTGCCCGCACCCACCACATTCTCCGGCACCACGGGCTGGCCGAGGATGGGCGTCAGCGCCTCGCACAGGATGCGCCCGACGATGTCGGTGACGCCGCCGACGCCCACCGGGATCACCATGCGGATCGGGCGCGACGGGAAGCGGTCCTGCGCCCGTGCGGGCGCGGCGAATGCCATGCCGGCGGCGGCAAGCAGCGAACGACGGCGCATGGTTGGTCTCCCGGCGGTTGGCGGCGGCGTCAGGTTACGCCACCCTCGGCCTGACGCCAGCCCCCGGGAATGCCCATGCACCAGGTCACGCTCCAGGAACCCTTCCGCGCGCTGTTCTATGCGCCCTTCTACGCAGCGCTCGCACGCGGCGACTACGCGCGCCAGGGCGTCGAGGTGCGCCTGCTGCCGGGCACCGTACCGTCGCTGGCGAAGGACAGCGTGCTGGATGGCACGGCGGATCTCGCCTGGGGCGGGCCGATGCGCCTGCTGCTGGCACACGACAAGGACCACGCCTGCCCGCTGCGTCTGTTCGGCGCGGTGGTGATGGGCGACCCGTTCTTCCTGGTGGGCCGCGCGCCGCGACCGGATTTCCGCCTGACCGATCTCGCGCGCCTGACGCTCGGCACGGTGAGCGAGGTGCCGACACCCTGGTGGACGCTGCAGGACGACATCCGTCGCGCGGGCCTCGACCCCGACAGCGTGGCGCGCGTGACCGACCGCGGCATGGCCGAGAATGCCGCCGCCGTTGCCGCCGGGACGCTCGACGTCGCGCAGGTCTTCGAGCCGATCGCGAGTGCCATGGAGATCGCCGGCCAGGGGCATGCCTGGTACGCGCAGGCGAGCCGCGGCCCGACCTCCTACACCGCCTTCTACGGCCGCGCCGACGTGATCGCCGCCAGGCGCGACGCCTGCGAGGCCATGGTGCGCGGCCTCGCCGCGACGCTCACCTGGTTCGCCGGCGCAAGCGCGAGCGAGATCCTCGACACCATCGCGCCCTTCTTCGATGCGCTGGATCGTCCGGCCGCGGCGCGCGCGATCGATCGCTACCGCGCGCTCGGCGTCTGGACCACCGATCCGCGCTTCCCGCCCGAGGCTCTGGAGCGGTTGCAGACCGCGATGCTCTCCGCCGGCGCCATCACCCACGCGCCGGGCTATGCCGGGCTGGTGGCCGAGGACGTGACGGAGGCCGCTCTCAGTTCTGCAGCGTGATGCCCTTCACGCGGATCACCTCGCTCCAGCGTGCGAGTTCGCCTTCCATCACGCGGCGCAGCGCGGGGCCGTCGCCGCCGATGGTGGTCGCGCCCTGCTGGCGGAAGCGCTCCTGCACCTCGGGGTTCGCGAGGAAGCGCGCGATCTCCTGCTGCATGCGCGCGACGATGCCCGCATCGACGCCGCGCGGGGCGAGCACGCCGTACCAGAAGGAATAGGTGAAGTCGAAGCCCTGCTCGCGTGCCGTCGGCACGTCGGGCAGCGCTGGGATGCGCCCGCCGGTCGTGCCGATGGCGATCGCCCGCGCACGGCCTTCACGCACCGCGCCCAGTACCGTCGGCGGGGCCGCGATCAGCAGCCCGACACGCCCGGCCAGCAGGTCCGCGAAGGCCGGCCCCATGCCGCGATAGGGCACGTGCGTCAGGCGGAAATTCGCAGAATCCTGCAGGTACTCCATGTAGAGATGCGGCGAGGACCCCGCGCCCATCGACCCGTAGAAGCCCGCCTCCGCGCCGCGCGCGCGGGCGGCGGTCACGAAGTCGGTCAGCGACCGCGCCTCGGCATTGCCGGGCACAACGAAGACGGTCGGATAGTCCACCAACAGCGAGACCGGCGTGAAATCGGCCAGGATGTCGAAGCCCAGCGCCGGATGCAGCGGCGGCGCCGTCGCCAGCGAATTGTCCGTCAGCAGGAAGGTGTAGCCATCCGCCGGCGCGCGCACGGCCGCGGTCCAGCCGACCACGCCGCCGCCGCCGGAGCGGTTCTCGACCACGAAGGGCTGGCCGGTCTGCTGTTGCAGATGCTGCGCCAGGAAGCGCGCGACGAAGTCGCTGGTGCCACCGGGCGGATAGGTCACCAGGAGACGGACCTGGCGATCGCGCGGCCAGGCCGGTGCCTGCGCTTCCGCCGGCAGCGCGGCGAAGCCGGCAAGGGCCGCGAGGGCGGCAAGGGTGCGTCGGAACATCGGCTTTCTCCCGGTCGGTTCTTGTGGTTTGGGCGGCGGCGGGCGACGCAGGGTACACAGCCAGCACATCGGTTCAGCGCCCCGCGAACAGGCGGTCCGAGGCGATCCGCGCGCCCTCGGACATCGCGCGCAGCTTCGCCCAGACCACGTCGCGCGCGACGCGCCCGCGCCCGGCCGCCGTGTCGAAACCGCAATCCGTGCCGGCCATGACGCGCGAGGGGTCGCCGATGCTCTGCGCGATGCGCTCGATGCGTTCGGCCACCACTTCGGGGTGCTCGACGAAATTGGTCAGCGTGTCGATCACGCCGGCCACCAACACCTGGTCGTCGGCCAGCGGCGTGCGCAGGAAGCAGCGATGCTCGTGCGCGTGGCGCGGATTGGCGAAGGGCAGCACGAAGGCGCCGACCTTCGCCTGAAGCACCACCGGCAGGATATCGGCAAGCGGCACGTCGGCGTCGTGCGGGCCTTCGTAGTTGCCCCAGCAGACATGCAGCCGGATGCGCTGCCGCGGCAGGCCCGCGATGGCGCGGTTGATCGCTGTCACCACGCGTTCGCAGAAGGCGATGAAATCCGCCAGCGGCCGGTCGCGATACGACGCATGGCGTTCGAGCGCGAGGTCCGGGCAATCCAGTTGCAGCGTGAATCCCGCATCGAGGATGGCGCGGTATTCATGCGCCAGCGCATCCGCCAACGCCGCGAGATACGCGTCCTCGCTGTCGTAGTGCAGGTTCTGCACGACGGAGGCGACGATGCCCGGCGAGGGTGCCGCCAGGAAGGCGCCGAGCGGCGCCGGGCGCGCGGCGTCGAGCGCGGCGCGGAACTCGTCGCATTCGGCCTGCATGGCATCGGCGCCGATGTAGCGCACATCGCCGATGGCGGCGGGCAGGTTGGCGGTCATGCTCGCCGTCTCCTTGCCTGCTGCGGCGGCGATGACCTCGGCCTTGAATTCGGGATAGGCATCGATGTCGGCCCATCCGCCACGCAGGCTTTCGCCGCCCAGCCCGGTCAGGCGGTCGCGCAGGTAGAGCACGAAGGATTCGCGCCCCTGCTCGCCGTTGTTGACGATATCGAGGCCGCAGGCGACCTGCCGCGGCACGATCTCGGCGACGGCGGCACGCGCCGCGGCGGCGACATCGTCAGCACTTATTTCCTCGCCGCGCGCGCGCCGCGCGTGCAAGCGGGTCAACGCCGGCGGGCGCGGGAGGCTGCCGGTGTGCGTGCAGGCGATCCGTTTGGCCATGTTTCCCCCTGCCGCGCAGTCTGCCGCAGGGCCGGTTGGCGCGCCAGGGCCAGGCTCAGCGCGCCGCGGCGAGCCGTACCGCCGACGGTGCCGGCAATTCGATCTCGATCGCCAGCGTCGACATGTCGCCGCCACGATCGAGGTTGACGTTCACCTTGCCTGGGTCGATCGCGACATAGCGCGCCACCACGGCGACGAGTTCCTGCTGCAGCTTCGGCAGGAAATCCTCCCGCGTGCGGCCGATGCGTTCATGCGCCAGCACGATCTGCAGGCGTTCCTTGGCGGCGGAGGCGCTGCTGTCGGGCTTGCGCTGGCCGCGGAAGAAGTCGAGCCAGCTCATCACGCGGCCCTCCCGCCGAACAGCCGCTTGAAGATGCCCTTCTTCTCCACTTCGATGAAGCGGTGCGGCTTCTCCTCGCCGAGGAAGCGGGAGACCGCATCGGCGTAGGCCTGGCCGGCCATGCTCTCGGCATCCATAATGACCGGCGTGCCGGTGTTGGAGGCCTTGAGCACGCTCTCGCTCTCCGGGATCACGCCGAGCAGCGGGATCGACAGGATTTCGCGGATGTCCTCGAGCTTCAGCATCTCGCCACGCTCGACTCGGACGGGGTCGAAGCGGGTGACCAGCAGGTGTTCGCGCACCGGCTCGCGCTTCTCCTCGGCGCGCTTGGAGCGCGACTGGAGGACGCCGAGGATGCGGTCGGAATCGCGCACCGACGACACTTCCGGGTTGGTCACCACGATCGCCTGGTCGGCGAAGTACAGCGCCAGCAGCGCGCCCTTCTCGATGCCGGCGGGGCTGTCGCAGAGGATGTAGTCGAAATCCTTCGCCAGCTCCTCGATGATCTTCTGGACGCCTTCCTTGGTCAGCGCGTCCTTGTCGCGGGTCTGGCTGGCCGGGAGGATCGAGAGCGTGTCCACGCGCTTGTCGCGGATCAGCGCCTGGTTCAGCCGTGCCTCGCCGCTGATGACGTTGACGATGTCGAACACCACGCGCCGTTCGACCCCCATGATGAGGTCGAGATTGCGCAGCCCGACGTCGAAATCGATGACGACGGTCTTCTTGCCCCGCTGCGCCAGGCCCGTGGCGAAGGCGGCGGACGACGTGGTCTTGCCCACGCCCCCCTTGCCCGATGTGACGACGACGACCTGTGCCATGTCCCCTGCCTCCTTGAAATCACATCAGCCGATCGGGTCGAAGCG
>LNEW01000147.1 GCA_001464375.1 Rhodospirillales bacterium Ga0074136
ACCATCGAGACGATGATGGGCTCGCGCGAGGTCACGACCTACGTCGTCGGCGGCCAGGAATACAAGGTGCTGCTGCAGGCGCCGGAGGAAGCGCGCATCTCCCCCTATGACCTGCAGAACGTGTTCGTGCGCACGGCCTCGGGCGGGCTGGTGCCGCTGTCCAACATCGTGACGCTGTCCGAACGCGCGCGCGCGCAGACGCTGTCGCGCGAGGACCGGGTGCGCGCCATCACCATCACCGCATCGCTGGCGCCGGGCTATTCGCTGGGCGATGCGCTGGCCTACATGGATGGCGTGGCGCGCGAGGTGCTGCCCAGCGACGCGCGCATCTCCTATCGCGGGCAATCGCTGGAATTCCGCGAATCCTCGGGGGCGTTGTACCTGACCTTCGCGATGGCGCTGCTGGTGGTGTTCCTGGTGCTGGCGGCGCAGTTCGAGAGCTTCATCCATCCCTTCGTGATCCTGCTCTCGACGCCGCTCGCCATCACCGGCGGGCTGATGGCGCTGTGGTTCACCGGGCAGTCGCTCAATGTGTTCAGCCAGATCGGCATGATCCTGCTGATCGGGCTGATGGCGAAGAACGGCATCCTGGTGGTGGAGTTCGCGAACCAGCTGCGCGACCGCGGGATGACCGTGCGCGACGCGGTGCTGGAAGCCTCCGTGGTGCGGTTGCGGCCGATCCTGATGACGTCCATCGCGACCGTGCTCGGCGCCATGCCGCTGGCGATGGCGACCGGCGCGGGGGCGGAGAGCCGTTCGGCGCTGGGCGTGGTCATCGCGGGCGGCATCACGCTGTCCACCTTCGTCACGCTCTATGCGGTGCCGGCGCTGTACCTGCTGCTCGCACCTTACACCAAGCCGATCGGCGCCATCGCGGCCAGGCTCGCCGCGCTGGAAACGGACCGCCACAAGGGCCACGGGCCGCAGCCGGCGGAGTGACGCGCCGCGCGGGAGGCGCTAGCCTTCGCCGCCATGCTGACACGGCTTCGGGAAGGATCGCCGAATGACTGAAGGACGTCGCGCCATCGCCGGGCGCACGGGGGGGAAATTGCTGGCCGATGCGCTGGTCGCGCAGGGTGCCACGCACGTGTTCTGCGTGCCGGGCGAATCCTATCTGGACCTGCTCGATGGCCTGTATGCGGTGCGCAACCGGCTGCAACTGGTGACCTGCCGCTTCGAGGCCGGCGCCGTCCACATGGCCGAGGCGCATGGCAAGCTGACCGGCCGGCCGGGCGTGGCGATCGTCACGCGCGGCCCGGGTGCGTGCCACGCCGCCATCGGCGTGCATGTGGCATTCCAGGATTCGACGCCGCTGGTGCTGCTGGTCGGCCAGATCCCGGTCGAGGAGACCGACCGCGAGACCTTCCAGGAAGTCGACTACCGCAAGATGTTCGGCCCGCTGGCGAAGTGGGTCACGCAGATCGACGACGAGAAGCGCATCCCGGAACTGATGGCGCATGCCTTCGATGTCGCGACCTCCGGCCGGCCCGGCCCGGTGGTGGTCGCGATCAGCGAGGAGATGCAGAAGCGCATGGCCTCGGTGCCCGATATCGGGCCGGCCGAGGTGCTGCCGCCGCACCCGGCACCCGATGCGCTGCCGCGCGTGATGAAGATGCTGGCGGCGGCCGAGCGCCCGCTGGTGGTGCTGGGCGGATCGCGCTGGAGCGAGCAGGGCAAGGCCGACATCCGCGACTGGCTGCTGGCCAACGACCTGCCGGTGTCGGTCGCGTTCCGCCGCATGGGGCTGTTCGACGGCACATCGCCGAACTACGTGGGCGACCTCGGTGTCGGCGCCGATGGCGGGCTGGTCGCCAAGGCCAAGGAAAGCGACCTGATCCTGGCGATCGGCACGCGCATCGGCGAACCGGTCAGCCAGGGCTACACGCTGCTCGACATGGCCGGGGCCACGCCGATCGTGCATGTCTATCCGGACCAGGCGGAGATCGGGCGCGTCTATCGTCCCGCACTGGGCATCGTGTCCGAGCTGAACGCCTTCGCCGCGGCGGCCAAGGCGGCGGGCGCGGTGAAGAAGCCGGCCTGGTCCGCCTGGACGAAGGAACTGCGCGCGCTGCGCGTGGCGCAGGCCAGCCCACCCGACTACGAGGGCCCGCTGAACCTGGCGGTGGCGCTGCAGGCGCTCGAGAAGGAACTGCCCAGGGACACCATCTTCACCACCGATGCCGGCAACTTCGCCACCTGGCCGAACCGCTTCATGCATTTCGGCGCGGCGCAGGATTTCCTCGGGCCGACCAACGGCGCGATGGGCTACGCGGTGCCGGCGGCGATCGGGGCGAAGATCACCTATCCCGACCGCGCGGTGATCGGCTTCGTCGGCGATGGCGGCTTCCTGATGACGGGGCAGGAGATCGCGACCGCCTTCCACCACGCCGTGGCGCCGGTGATCCTGGTGTTCAACAACCAGATGTACGGCACCATCCGCATGTACCAGGAACGCGCCTATCCGGCGCGGGTCTCGGGCACCGCGCTGACCAACCCCGACTTCGCCAAGTTCATCGAGGCCTTCGGCGGCCATGGCGAGATCGTGGAGACGACGGACCAGCTGGTGCCGGCGGTGAAGCGTGCGCTGGCATCCGGCAAGCCGGCGGTGGTCGAAGTCCGCACCAACCCCGAGCAGGTGACCAACCGCGCCACCATTGCGGAGCTGCGCGCGCAGGCGGCCAACGCCGCGGGCGCAACGGCACCGGTGCCCGCACAGGCGGCGCGCACGCCCGCACCGCGGCGCACCGGGCCGCGGCTGCGGTGAGGCGCCCACCGCCGCCGGCACGATACCGCCCGTGATCCCGGGCCGCATCGCGATCCTGGGCGGCGGGCTGATGGGGTGCTGCACCGCGCTGGCGCTGGCCGACCGCGGCGCGCGCGTCGTGATCTTCGAACGCCGCGCCACGCCGATGCAGGAGGCGAGCCGCAACACCGAGGCGAAGCTGCATCTCGGCTTCGTCTATGCCGCCGACCCGTCGCTGCGCACGGCGCGGATGATGCAGCGCGGGGCGGTGGCCTTCCGCTCGCTGGTTGGGCGCTGGCTGGGTGGCGCGGCGCTCGACGCGCTGCTCGCCAGGCCCTTCGTCTATGCCGTGCACCGCGACAGCCAAATTCCGGTCGAGGGCATCGCGGCGCACCTGGCGAAGGTGCGTGACCTGTGGACCGGGCCGGCGGAGGAGGCGGCATTTCGGCGCCTGTCGCCAGGCGAACTCGCCGCCGTCTACGATCCGGCGGAGATCCTTGCCGCCTTCCAGACCGGCGAATTGGCGCTGGACGCGCATCGGCTGGCGCAGCTGCTGCGTGATGCGGTGCGTGACGAACCACGCATCGAAATCCATGGCGACTTCGACGTCACGGCGGTCGAGGGCGAGGCCGGCGCCTTCCGGGTGCGCGGGCAGGCGCGGGGCGAAGGCCCCTTCGCGCAGGTCGTGAACTGCCTCTGGGCCAACCGCGTCGCGGTCGACGTCGCGTCCGGCCTGGCGCCGCCCGGCGCCGCGATGACGCGCCACAAGCTTGGCCTGTGGCTGCGGCCCGGGGCGAACCGGGTGCGCGACCTGCATTCCACCACCTTCGTCCTCGGCCCCTTCGGCGATATCGTCGCCTGGCCGGACGGTTCGCTGTACCTGTCCTGGTATCCGGCTTGCAGGGTCGCGAGCACGCTGCGGACCGACCCCACCGATTGGCGGATCCTGCGCGCCGGGATCGATGCCGAGGCCGTCGCGCAGGCGACCGTCTCCGCGCTGGCGCGGCTTTGCCCCGGGCTGCCGGATGTCGTGCGGGGCCTGGAGCCGGTCGTCGATGGCGGCGCCATCTATGCCCTGGGCGAAACCGACATCGACGATCCGCGCAGCCGGCTGCACGAGCGCAGCGCCGTCGGTCCCGTCACGCTGCGCCCCGGCTACCACAGCGTGGATACCGGCAAGTACACGCTGGCGCCGCTGTTTGCCGCCGAGCTGGCGGCCCGCATCCTCGCCGAGGAGGTGGTGGGCGTGTCGTGACGGCGGCGCTTTCACCCGGCACCACGGTCTGCATCCCGGCGTGGAACGCCGCGCCCTTCCTGGCCGAGACGCTTGCCGCCGTCGCCCGGCAGGACGTGCCGGGCCTGCGCGTTGTGGTGTCCGTGGACGGCGCCGATGCCGCCACTGCCCAGGCCTGCGAGCCGTTCCTCGCGGATACGCGGTTCGCGCGCGTGGTGCAGCCCACGCGCTTCGGCTGGGTCGGCAACACCAATGCGCTGATCGCCGCGGCCGGCACCGAATACGTCGCGATCATGCCGCATGACGACCTGCCGGCGGAGGACTGGCTCGCGACGCTGCACCAGGTGCTGGCGGACCACCCCGACGCCATCGGCGCCTATGGCGACCTCGAAGGGTTCGGCACGCAGCAGCCCGGCTTCGTGCAGCCCGAGATCGCCGGCCGGCCGCTGGCGCGCCGCCTGAAGACGCTGCTGCACCACTACGCCTGCGTGCCCTATCGCGGCCTGTTCCGCCTGTCGCCCGACCGGCCGCGGCCATTGCTGCCCACCGGGCTGCCGGGTGACGTCGCGGCCGACACCGCCTGGCTGATGGAACTGGCCTGCCAGGGGGCGTTGCACCGCGCGCCGCGCGTCCTGGTGCGCAAGCGCTACCACCGGGACAATACCCATGGGGCCTGGAACCGCCTGCCGCCCGACGCCAGGCTGGCGGCCGGCATCGCGGTGCTGCGCCGCATGCGGGACCGCGCGGCGTCGGGTCTGCCCGACCGCGCGGCGCGGCTGGTCGGCGC
>LNEW01000148.1 GCA_001464375.1 Rhodospirillales bacterium Ga0074136
CGCGCAGATGCGCGGCAGCGCCTGGGACCAGGCGCTGGGGGCGCTGGCGGACCTCGCGGCGTCCGTCGGGGCCGCGCGGCGTGCTTAGGGCCCGCGCCGGCGCCGCGCTAGGCGCGCAGCACCTCCTCGGCCGTGCGCATTGCCGCGATCGCGGCGGGGAAGCCGGCATAGGCGCAGGCATGGGTGATCACCTCGGCGATCTCCTGTTCCGTGCAGCCATTGTTGATGGCGCCGACCAGGTGTCCGCGCAGTTCGTGGTGCTGGCCGAGTGCGACCAGCATGCCGATCGTCACCATGCTGCGTTCGCGGCGCGTCAGCGTGTCGCGGGTCCACAGCGAGGCGTAGGGGAATTCCTCGGACAGGTGGCGCAGCGCCTGGTTCAGCGGCGTGGTGCTGGCGTCGCGCTTCGCCATGTAGGCGTCGCCCAGCACCTCGCGCATCGCCTGGCGGCCGGTGCTGCGCAGCGCGTCATGCGCGGGTTCGTCGGTCATGGTGGGTCCTCCTGCACGGATGCGCGCCAGCATAGGCGCGCGGCGCGGCCATGACGAAGACGCTGCTGGTGGTATTCCATTCCAACACCGGCGGCACGCGCGCCATGGCGCAGGCGGCGGCGGATGCGGCGGCGGGGCAGGGGGTGCGCGTGCGGCTGCTGCACGCGGCGGATGCCGGGCCGCGGGATGTGCTCGGTGCGGAGGGTTTCATCTTCGCGACGCCGGAGACGCTGGCGGCCATCGCCGGGCCGATGAAGGATTTCTTCGACCGCTGCTACTACGCCGTGCTCGGGCGGATCGAGGGGCGGCCGCATGCGCTGATGGTCTGCGCGGGCTCCGACGGGTCCAGTGCCGCGCGCCAGATGGCGCGCATCGCGACCGGCTGGCGCCTGCGCGCGGTGGGCGACCCGCTGATCGTCTGCACCCATGCCCAGACGCCCGAGGCGATCCTGGCGCCGAAGGCGATCGACGCGGGCGACCTGGCGCGCTGCGCGGAACTGGGTGCCACGCTGGCGGCGGGGATGGAGATCGGGGCATTCTGACGGCCCCGATTGTCGTGCGCGCGCGAAGCCTGCACAGTCGCGCCGACCCCGAGACGGAGATGAATGGCATGACGCAGTGGCGCTGGATGCTGGGTGGCGCGATGGCCGTGGTGCTGGGGGCGCAGGGCGCCTCGGCGCAGGCGCCGCAGCCGCGCGTGTTCCGCATGGCGACCAGCGTGGATGCCGCCACGCTCGACCCGCATGCGACCAATGCGCTGTTCACCTTCCTGGTGGTGCACCAGGTCTATGAGGGCCTGACCTGGCGCGGCGATGACCTCAAGGTGCAGGCCGGCCTGGCGACGCGCTGGGAACAGGTGGAGCCGACCCGCTGGCGCTTTCACCTGCGCGATGGCGTGCGCTTCGCCGGCGGCGAGGCCTTCGAGGCCGACGACGTGGTGTTCAGCATCCAGCGCGCGCTCGCCCCCACGTCGAACTACGGCATCTTCGTCGATACCGTGGTCTCCGCCGAGGCGCGCGACCGCTTGACCGTGGATATCGTGACGCGCGTGCCCGACCCGGTCGTGCCGGACAAGATGACGCGCATCATGATCATGGATCGCGGCTGGTCCGAGGCGAACCGCGCCACCATCCCGCAGAACTTCGCGCAGCGCGAGGAGACGCACACCGTCCGCAACGCCAACGGCACGGGACCCTTCGTGATCCGCTCGCGCGAGGTGGACCAGCGCACGGTCATGGTGCGCAACCCCACCTGGTGGGGTGCCGGTGCGGGCGGCGGCAACGTCACGGAGTACCACCACGTCACCCTGACCTCCGATGCCACGCGCATCGCCGCGCTGCTGTCCGGCGAAGTGGACATGGTGCATGTGGTTCCGGTGCAGGATGTCGCGCGTATCCAGCGCAACCCGCGCCTGCGCGTGCTGGAGGGGCAGGAGAACCGAACCGTCTGGCTAGGCATGCGGCAGGATGTGGACGAACTCGCGGGCAGCGACGTGCGCGGGCGCAACCCCTTCCGCGACCTGCGGGTCCGCCAGGCGGTGGCGCATGCGCTCGACCTCGATGCGCTGCGCCGGACCACGCTGCGCGGCCAGGGCGTGCCCACGGGCAGCATGTGGACGCAATACGTGAATGGCTGGTCGCAGGATGCCGACCGCCGCACGCCCTACGACCCCGACCGGGCGCGCGCGCTGCTGACGGAGGCGGGCTATCCGAACGGCTTCTCCGTGCCCTTCGACTGTCCGACGGGTACCTATGACGAGGCCTGCCAGGCGGTGGCCGGCATGTTGGCGCGCGTGGGCATCCGCGCCACGCTGACCATCCATCCGAATGCGGTCTTCTCGCAGCGCGTGCGCCGGCAGGAACCGATGTTCTACGGATTGTCCTGGGGCGTCCCGACCTTCGATGCGTCCTATACGCTGCGTGCCGTCATGGCGTCGCGCAGCGTGGGCGGCGCGGCAACCTGGAACGCCGGGGGCTGGAGCAATGCGGAATTCGACGCGCTGCTGCCGCGCATCGATTCCGAACAGGACCCCGAGGCGCGCCGCGGCCTGATCCGCCAGGCGCATGCATTGCACAACGCGCAGCTCGGGCACATCCCGATGTACCACATGATGATTCCATGGGCGCACCGTACGGGCGTGACGGTGGCGCATCGCGCCGACAACCAGGTGCAGGTGCGCGAGATCCGGCTGGACTGACGCTGCGTCAGGCGGTGGGGTGCCAGCCGATCCAGTCGCGGATGCTGCGCCCCATCACCGCTTCCAGCGCATCGCTGTGCAGCCAGGGCAGTTCCTCGGTGAACAGGGTGATGCACTGGCGCCACGAGCACGGCATGCGCGTGATGTCGGTGCCCCAGAAGAAGCGCTGCGGGCCGAAGGCGTCGTACAGGCGATGCAGCCCGTCATGGATGTCGCGGAACGGGTAGCCCTGCCGCGAGTAGCCGGGCGCACCGGTGGCCTTCAGCGCGACATTCGGAAAGCGCGCCAGGGCGGTGACGGCATCGATGTCGGCGAAGGCGGCTGCGCCCTTCTCATGCCGGATCAGGCCGCAATGGTCGATAATGAGGCGCAGCCGCGGATGGCGCTCCGCGATCCGCGTGAACTCCGGCAGGAAGCGCCAGGCCATGGTGGCAATGGGCAGGCCTGCTTCCTCGGCCGCCGGCCAGAGCCAGTCCAGCGTGCCGTCGAAAGGCCAGGTCTGCTGGTCGGCGCGCACCAGCGGGTAGCGCAGCCCGCACTGCCCGGGCCGTTCGCGCCAGTGTTCCAGCAGCGGGCGGCTGGTGGCGGGCGCATCGAGCGGCACCTGGCCGAGGATGGACAGGCGCTCAGGGTGCAGCGCCGCCGCGGCCTCGCAGATCGCGTTCGCATCCGGGTCCCAGGAGACCGGCGGGTGCAGCACCGCGCCGTCCACGCCGGCTGCGTCCATCTCGGCGAGCAGCTGGTCGACCGTGAAGGACGACACCTGGCGGTGGTCGCCGCTGGGCGTGCCGCTGCCCCAGATATGCACCTGCGCGTCGATGATCCGCATGGTCAGCCTCCCGGCAATTTCATCGAGGAAAAGCGCGTGTCGAGGTGCTCGACCTCGAAATGCCCGGCATCGGTGCCGAAGGCCTTGTAGATCGGGAAGGTCTTCATCACGCCGAGCGTCGCCGCGCTTTCGAGCGGCGAGATGAAGCCGCAATCGAGGTCGAGGAAATGCGGCTGGCGCGACCAATGCGCGAGCTGCTGCGCGGTCAAGGCGCACAAGCCGCTATGCGGGTTCATCGCACGGCGGAAGGCCAGCGCCGGGCGGCCGGGCACGGGCCGGTGCAGGAACGGCTCGTCGGGTAGCGCATCGACCCAGCGGGCGATGGCGCCGGGGCGCAGATCCCCGTCGATCCAGGTCTTGATCGTCGGGCCCGCCGGGTTCCATTCGAAGCGGTTGGGCATCAGCAGGCGCTTCCAGCCGAAGCAGTCCTGGAAGGCCATGATCTTGTCGAAGAAGCCGGGATCGGCGACGCGCAGGTCGTCTTCGGACTGGCAGAAGACGTCGTAGGCGTTGCGCGTTTCGGCAAAGACGCGCTGCGCGGCGAAGCCCAGCATGCGCGGATTGTCGACCTGCACCTTGATGTGGCGGACGCCGCGCGCCTTCGCGTGCGCCTCGTCCAGCAGGTGGTCGGAGCCGTTGGTGATGACGGCGATGTCGACGCCATCGACGCAGGCGCGCAGGCGTTCGAAGCGCTTCACCTCGATGTTGATGCTGGTGGTGGGGCCGAAGGTGCCCCGCCAGGTGTCGATCGCGTTGCGCAGCACCGCCGCGCGCTGGTCGCGCCGATGCGCGTCGGTCGAGGAGTGCGTCGAGCCCTGCTCGGCGCGAAAGAAGTGGATGATGGCGACCAGGACGCGCATCAGCGGCCGACCGCGTAGCCCTGCATGCCGCGCGGATTGGCGCCGGCGCGGATGGTGCCGTCCGCTTCGCGCCGCGCGCCGGTCAGGCGACCTTCGGACCAGTCGCCACCCATCTCGGCGGCGTGGCCGCGGGCGATCAGGTCGGCCAGCACGGCCGCGTCGTAGCGGCCTTCGATCACCGCCTTGCCGGGCTTCGCCCCACGCGGCCAGAAGGAGCTGATCCAGTGTTCCGAATGGAACGACGGCAGGTCGATCGCCTGCTGGATGTTGAAGCCGTGGTGCACCATGCGCATCAGCATGATGGCCTGCCACTGGTCCTGCTGTTCGCCGCCGGGCGTGCCGAAGGACATCCAGGGCTTGCCGTCGCGCAGCACCATCGACGGTGAAAGCGTGGTGCGTGGCCGCTTGCCGGGCTGCAGCCCGTTGGGCAGCGTCTCGTCCAGCCAGAACATCTGGCAGCGTGAGCCGAGGCAGAAGCCGAGTTCCGGGATGGCGGGCGAGGATTGCAGCCAGCCGGCCGAGGGCGTGGCGCTCACCATGTTGCCGTGGCGGTCGATCACATCGACATGGCAGGTGTCGCCGCCGGAGGCCCCGAGGCGGGAGACGGTCGGTTCGCCCGAACCCGCCGCGGCGGCGAGTTCCTGCGAACGACGGATGGCGGCGGCGTAGTCGGTGCGCGGCGCGCGGCCATCCGGGCTGCCGGGGCGGAACGCGTCGGACGCGGTCGCGCCGATCAGCGCGCGGCGCGCATCCGTGTAGGCGGGGGAGAGCAGCGTTGCCATCGGCACGTCGGTGAAGTCGGGATCGCCGTAGAAGGCCTCGCGATCGGCGAAGGCGAGTTTCATCGCCTCGATGACATGGTGGATGAAATCGGCACCCACCGGGTCCATCGCCGCGACATCGAAGCCCGACATCAGCGCCAGCGTCTGGAGCATGGCGGGGCCCTGGCTCCAGGGGCCGCATTTGAGGATGGTGTGGCCGTGGTAGTCGAGCGTCAGTGGCGCCTCGATGGTGGCGGACCAGCGCGCCATGTCGTCGGCGGTGATGACGCCGCGGTGGCGCTGGCCGGAGGTGTCCATCGCCTCGGTGGTGGTGGCGAATTTCCCGATCGCCTCGGCCACGAAGCCGCGATACCAGGCGGCGCGGGCGGCATCGACCTGGTGTTCGCGGCTGCCGCCGGCGTCCTCAGCCTCGCGCACCACGCGCGCATAGGTGTCGGCGAGAACGGGGTTGGCATAGAGGCCGTTGGGCTCGGGCCCGCCATCGCGCAGCCACAGCGCGGCAGAACTCGGCCATTCGGATTCGAACAGTGGGCGAACGCTTTCGATGGTCGCGCGGATGCGCGGCACCATCGGGGCGCCGTGGCGCGCATAGCCTATCGCGTAGGACAGCACGTCGCGCACCGACCACGTCCCGTGGTCGCGCAGCATCAGCATCCAGGCGTCGAAGGCGCCCGGGACGGGGGTGGCGAGCAGGCCGGTGCCGGGCATGATCGACTGGCCCAGCGCATCGCGGACATGCGCGACCGTGAGGCCCGCCGGCGCCGGCCCCTGGCCGCAGATCACCTGCTGCGCGCCGCTGCGCGCGCTGTGCAGGATGATGGGGCAATCGCCGCCCGGGCCGTTCAGGTGCGGTTCGACAATCTGCAGCGCGAAGCCGGCGGCGGCCGCGGCGTCGAAGGCATTGCCGCCGCGTTCCAGCACCGCCATGCCGACCTGGCTGGCGACCCAATGGGTGGAGGCGACGGCGCCGAAGGTGCCGATGATCTCGGGGCGGGTGGTGAACATGCTGGGCGGCTCCTTGGCCGGGAAGCCGATCGTCGCCAGTCGGTCGATGGGCATCGGCGCGCATCCTTGGGGGCTTGCGTGGAATGTCGTCGCGCAGCACAGGGGGCGCGTCAATCCTGCGGGGGCGAAGGGCGATGCTGGTGGGCGTGGTGGGGCCGTCCGGGGCGGGCAAGGACACGCTGATGGGCCTGGCCCGGGCGCGGCTGGATGGCGATGCGCGCTTCGTCTTCGTGCAGCGCGCCATCACGCGGCCGGCGGAAGCGGGCGGGGAGGATCATCGCGCGATGTCAGCGCCGGACTTCGCGGCGGCGCAGGACAATGGCGGCTTCGCGCTGTGGTGGCGCGCGCATGGGCTGTCCTACGGCATTCCGCGCGCGATCGAGGATGATCTGGCGGCGGGGCGCGTGGTGGTGGCGAACCTGTCGCGCGGCGTGCTCGCTGAGGCTGCGGGACGCTACCGTCTGCGGGTTCTGGTGATCACGGCGCCGCTGGACGTGCTGGCGGCGCGACTGGCGGCGCGCGGGCGGGAGGATGCAGCCGACATCGCCGCGCGGCTGGCGCGCGAGGCATCGCTGCCCGACGGGCTCGACGTGGCGACGGTGATGAACGATGCGACCCGCGACGAGGGCGCGGCGCGCGTCGTCGCCGCGCTCATCCGCGCAGCGGAAGACGCTCGGCGATCGTGAAGGGCGCGCCCGGGGTGGGCTGCACGAACAGGCTGATGGCCGCGACACGCCGCGCGCGGTGCGGGGCATCGCCCAGGAAGGCGGTGACGGCGGGCATCAGCACGGACTTCTCCGCCGCGTCCAGGCGGCGCGTCAGCGTGACGTGGAAGCGCCATTCCTCGAAGACATAGGGGTAGCCCCAGCGGTCGAGGTGCGCGCGCTGCGCGGGGGGCAGGCGTTCCGGGCGGCGCCGCGCGATCTCGGCGGCGTCGGGCGGCACGCGGTGGGCATCGAGTTCGCTGACGCAGGCATCGGCCAGCGCGTGCAAGGGCGGGCAGGGCGCACGCTCGCGCAGCGCCAGGAAGCCATCGAGGTCGTGCACCGCCAGCGGCGGCAGGTCGAAGGGCGCGAGGCGCGCGGCGAGCGCAGCCGTCGCCGCGCGCGCGGCGGCATATCCTTGCGCCAGGCGGAAGGGCGCCTTCAGCGTGGCGTGCAGGCCATAGCGGCGCGGGTCGTCGGTGGCCTGCGCGAGGTCGATGCCGTCCACCGCCGGCTGCGCGATCGCCGCGCCCGACTCCGCATCCCGGCCCAGCCAGGCGGACCCGCGCGCGTGAAGCGGGTCATCGCCCGCGGGCGCCCAGTACAGCGCCAGCCGGTACGGCGTCATGCGACGCGGCTGCCCTCGCGCCACACGCGCCGCACCACCGGGATGCCCTGCACGTCGCGCAACTGCACCAGGTCGGCGCGCAGGCCGGCTTCGAGCCGCCCGCGATCGGGCATATGCGCCATCCGGGCGGGGCGGTCGGTGATCATGGCCACCGCCTGCGGCAGGCCGATCCCGGTCTCCTGTACCGTGCGCCAGGCGGCTTCGACCATCGAGGCCGGCACGTAGTCGGACGCGAAGGCATCGGCGGCGCCGGCGCGCACCAGGTCGGCGGCGGCGACATTCCCCGAATGGCTGCCGCCGCGCACGATGTTGGGCGCGCCGGCGATCACCTCGACACCGGCGTCGCGCGCCGCCTGCGCCGCGTCCATGGTGACGGGGAATTCGCTGATGGTGATGCCGTCGGCCAGGTTGGCGCGCACATCCTCGGGCGTGTCGTCGTCATGCGAGGCCAGCGGCAGGTTGCGGTGGCGGACGCGGTCCAGCAGCCAGGCGCGCTGCGGGGCGCGGATGCGGTCGCGCTGTTCGAGCAGGAAGGCGATGCGCTCCTGCACCTGCGCCTGCGTCATCTGCGTCTGGCGCATGCGCATCGCGACGTAGCGCACGAGGTCGCGGTACTGGCCGACGCCGGGCGAATGGTCCATCAGGCTCACCATGCGCACCAGCGGGTGGTCGGCGACGGGATCGACCGCCGGCATCATGTCGGGGGCGGGAAGTTCGCAGCGCAGGTGCAGGTAGTGCTCGGCGCGCAACGCGCCCGTGCCGGCCAGGGCGTCGAGGTCGGCCACGCCCTCCAGGAAGGTCTGCCCGCGCCCCTGGTCGAAGCCGAGGTCGCCCAGGCACAGCGCATCGAACACGGTGGTGACGCCCGCCGCGGCGCATTGCGCGTCATGCGCGATCATCGCGGAACGCGAGGGCCAGCGCGCATTCTGCCGCGGCTGCACCTGGCGTTCGAGGTTGTCGGTATGCACGTCCACCACGCCCGGGATCAGGTGTTCGCCATCCAGGTCGCGGGCGGTGGCGGCGTGGCTGCGGCCGGGTGCCACTTCGGCGATGCGGCCGTCGCGGATGACCAGCGTGCCGTGCAGGACAGCATCCGGCAGGACGAGGTAGGCGTTGGTCAGGATGGTCTCGGCGGTCATGCGGCGTCCTGGTGGGGGAGCACGTCGTACAGGCGGTCGGCCACCGCCTCGCGCACCTCGGTGTCGTGGAAGATGCCGATGATGGCCGCGCCTTGTGCCTTGGCCTCGCGGATCAGTCCAATGACAACGGCGCGGTTGGCGGCATCGAGGCTGGCGGTCGGTTCGTCGAGCAGCAGGACCGGATAGCCGGGGGCGAAGCCGCGCGCGAGGTTCACGCGCTGCTGCTCGCCGCCGGAGAAGGTGGCGGGCGGCAAGCCGTGCAGGCGCTCGGGCAGGTTCAGCCGGTGCAGCAATTCCGTCGCGCGGGCCTGCGCTTCGTCACGCGGGACCCCGCGGGTGACCAACGGTTCGGCCACGATGTCGCGCGTGGCGACGCGGGGGATGACGCGCAGGAATTGCGAGACGTAGCCCAGCGTCTCGCGCCGCGCTTCGATGACCTGTTGCGGCGAGGCAGAGGCAAGGTCCAGGTCCGTGCCGCGATGGCGCAACAGGATGCGCCCGGCGCCTGCGCCGTAATTGCCGTACAGGCAGCGCATCAGCGTGGACTTCCCCGCGCCCGACGGCCCCCAGAGTGCGACGCATTCGCCCGGATGCACGGCCAGGTCGACATCGCCCAGGACGGGGATCCGCACGCCGCCCTGCAGATGCAGCGTGAAGGCCTTGCCGAGTCCCTCGGTGCGCAGCGCGGGCGTCATGCCGCGAGCACCGAGGAGACGAGCAACTGCGTGTAGGGATGCTGCGGATCATCCAGGACGCGATCGGTCAGGCCGTGTTCCACGACCTCGCCGCGCCGCATCACCAGCATGCGGTCGGCCAGCAACCGCGCGGCGGCGATGTCGTGCGTGACGATCAGCACGGCCAGGCCCAGTTCGCGCGACAACCCGCGGATCAGGTCCAGCAGGCGTGCCTGCACCGAGACATCCAACCCGCCAGTGGGTTCGTCCATGAACACGAGGCGCGGGCGCGTCACCAGCGTGCGCGCGATCTGCAACCGCTGCTGCATGCCGCCCGAGAAGGTGCGCGGCAGGTCGTCGATGCGCGCGGCGTCGACCTCGACGCGCTGAAGCCAGGCGATCGCTTCCTCGCGGATGCGGCCGTAGTGGCGCGCGCCGACGGCCATCAGGCGTTCGCCGACATTGCCGCCGGCCGAGACGTTCAGCCGCAACCCGTCGCGCGGGTTCTGGTGCACGAAGCCCCAGTCGGTGCGCATCAGGCGGCGGCGCGCGGCCTCGCCCATGGCGTGCAGGTCATCCCCAAGCCAGCGCACGGTGCCGGCATCCGGCGCCATCATGCCCGACAGCACGCGCAGCAGCGTGGTCTTGCCGGAGCCGGATTCGCCGACGATGGCCAGCACCTCGCCGGCGGAGATGTCGATCGCGACATCGACCAGCGCGGGGATGGCGCCGAAACGCAGCGTCAGGCCTTCGGCGTTGAGCAGGGGCGTCCGGCCGGAGGTCTGCGGGAGATCCGCGGTCATTCGGCGGCTTCCTGCGCGACGGCAACCTGGCGTTCGCCGCAATAGTCGGTGTCGGAACACACGAACATCCGCCCACCGGCATCGTCGGTCAGCACTTCGTCCAGGTAGCTTTCGGTGCTGCCGCACAGCGCGCAGGCATGCGGCGCGCGGATCGGGCGGAAGGGATGGTCCTCGAAATCCAGGCTGCGGACCGGCGTATAGGGCGGGATGGCGTAGATGCGCTTCTCGCGCCCCGCGCCGAACAGTTGCAGCGCCGGCATGCGGTCCATCTTCGGATTGTCGAAGGCCGGGATGGGGGAGGGCGACATCAGGTAACGCCCGTTCACCATCACCGGATAGTCGTAGGCCTTCGCGATGTGACCCAGCCGCGCGATGTCCTCGTACAACCGCACATGCATCAGGCCGTAGTCGGCGAGCGCGTGCAGGCGTTCGGTCTCGGCGCGGCGGGGTTCGAGCTTCGACAGCGGTTCGGGCTGCGGCACCTGGTAGACGATGACCTGGTCCTCGCGCAGCGCCTTCTCGGGGATGCGGTGGCGGGTCTGGATGATGCTGGCCTCGGCCGTGCTCTCGGTGGTGGCCACGCCGGCCACGCGCGTGAAGAAGCGGCGGATCGAGATGGCGTTGGTGGTGTCGTCGGCCCCCTGGTCGATCACCTTCAGCACGTCCGCGGGGCCGAGGATCGCGGCCGTCACCTGGATGCCGCCGGTGCCCCAGCCATAGGGCAGCGGCATCTCGCGCGCGCCGAAGGGGATCTGGTGGCCGGGGATCGCGACGGCCTTGAGGATGGCGCGGCGGATCATCCGCTTCGTGGCTTCATCGAGGTAGGCGAAGTTGTAGCCTTCCGTGCCGGAGGCGCGCGGGTCATCGATGCCGGTCATTCCGCGGCCTCCGCCGTACCGTCCCGCGCGGCCTCCGCCATGCCGTCCCGCGCGGCCTCGGCCGCGACGGCGCTGCGGCGGATGGTGCGCAGGTTCTCCAACTCGCTCTGGAAATCGACGTAGTGCGGCAGCTTCAGGTGTTCGACGAAGCCGGTCGCCTCGATGTTGTCGGAGTGATAGAGCACGAACTCCGCATCCTGCGCGGGGGCGGCGATGTCCTCGCCGAGTTCCTCGGCGCGCAGCGCGCGATCGACCAGCGCCATGCCCATGGCGCGGCGTTCGCCATGGCCGAACACCAGGCCGTAGCCACGGGTGAACTGCGCGGGTTCTGTTCGGCTGCCCTTGAACTGGTTGACCATCTGGCATTCGGTGATGGCGATCTCGCCGAGTTCGATCGCGAAGCCGAGTTCCGGCGGCGTGAATTCCACCGCGACATGGCCCACGCGGATTTCGCCGACGAAGGGGTGATTCGACCCGTAGCCGCGCTGCGTCGAATAGCCCAGCGCCAGCAGGAAGCCCTCATCCCCGCGCGCAAGATTCTGCAGGCGCACCGGACGCGCGGCGGGGAAGGCGAGGGGCTGGCGCGTCAGGTCGCCGGGTTCGGCATCGTCGGTTGCTTCGCGCTGCATCAGGCCTTCGCGGGCCAGCAATTCGGTCACGCGGGGCACCTCGCCGACCGGCGCGGGTGCCTGCGGTCCTTCCCCGCGCGCTTCGCCTTCGGCGGCCAGGGCGAAGTCCAGCAGGCGATGCGTGTAGTCGAAGGTCGGCCCCAGCACCTGGCCGCCGGGCAGGTCCTTGTAGGTGGCGCTGACGCGCCGCCGCAGGCGCATCGCGCTGGTCTCGACCGGTTCGGAAGCCCCGAAGCGCACCAGCGTGGTGCGATAGGCGCGCAGCAGGAAGGCGGCCTCGATCAGGTCGCCCTTGGCCTGCTTGATGGCGAGCGCGGCGAGGAAGCGGTCGTGGCACGACCCTTCCGCCATGACGCGGTCGACCGCCAGGCCCATCTGCTGTTCGACCTGCGCGACGGTCAGTTCGGGCAGCGACGTGTCGCCGCGCCGGGTCTCGTCCAGCCAAGCATGCGCCGCGCTGATCGCCCGCCCGCCGCCCTTCACCGCGACATACATCGCTCAGCCCTCCTGGATCGCGACGGTGCGCGGCAGCGCGGCGAGCCGGTCCTCGGCGCAGAGCACGACATCCACGCCGCGCGGGAAGCGGGCGCGGTTCATCGCCCAGGCGGCGAGGAAGCCGCCCGGCGCACCGGTTACCGCCAGGCGATGTTCGTGCTCGATGCCCGGGCCCGTCAGGCGCCAGCCATGCCCTGCGCCCAGCGACGCCACCTGCACCACCAGCGTCGCGCCGCGCTGCGGCTGTTCCTCGCTGCCGGGCTGCAGCGCATCGAGCGCCGGCGGCGTGCCGGTGGCGAGAACGAAGGCGGCGTGATCCGGCGCGGTGACGAAAGCCGCGCCGCAATGGAAGCGCAGCCAGGCCTCGGCATTCGCCCCGGCATCGGACCACAGCGGCGTGTCGGCATCCGCGAGGGTCAGCAGCACGGCGGCGGCGGCGCGGCACAGCGGCGCGGGCGGGCGCAGAGCAGCGCCTGCGACCACCACGCGCCCGGGGCGGCTCATCGCCTCCAGCACAGCGCGGAAGCACGCCTGCGCATCCAGCACGGGATCGGCGAAACCGGGGGAAAGCGGGGTCATCGCATGGTCGCCAGGGTGAAGAATTCGACGCGCGTGGCGGCGGCGCGGCGCGCCTCGGCGTCGCGCGCCGCCTGCTGGCGCGCGGCGAGCGGGGCGATCACCGCCTCCATCAGCGCATCGCGCCGCGCGGGGTCCTGCAATGCCGCATCCACGAGGGCCGCGAGTTCCGCCTGGCGCTTGTCGCGCCCCGCGACATAGGCATGGCCGACCGCATCACCGAGCCGCACGGCGCAGCGCGTGACGGTCATCTCGCCGAGGTTGAAGGCCGCGCCGTCGCCGCCCGCGCGGCCGCGCACCATGACCAGCCCGGTCTCGGGCGCGCGCAGGCGTTCGTGGGCCGGCATCGCGGGCAGCAGGACAGCGATGTCGTCGGCGCCGGCACGGGCCAGCACGGCCATCCAGGCGCGACGTTCGCCAAGGGGGTCAGGCATCGGGTGGGGGGCGTTCCGGGTCATGGAATTTGTCTGGACATGTAGACGTCCATGCCCGAGAAAGTCCACACGGATATCCCACGGACCTGACCGCTCATGGTTGAAGTTTCGATGACAGGCGGCGCCATTGCCCGCGGGCAGGGCGTGGCGCTGTGGCGCCAGATCGCCGCGACGATCGAGGGCGAGATCGATCGCGGTGGTGCCGCCGCCGGCCAGCGCCTGCCGACCGAGGCGGTGCTGACCGCCCGCTTCGGTGTGAACCGCCACACCGTGCGCCGCGCGCTGGAGGACCTGGAGGCGCGCGGATTGATCCGTGTCGAACAAGGGCGCGGCGCCTTCGTGGCGGAGGATGTGGTGGATTACCGCCTCGGGCCGCGCACGCGGTTTTCCGAGCTGATCCGCCGGCAGAACCGCGAGCCCGCCGGGCGCATCCTGGGCGTGACGGAAATGCCGGCCGAGACGCAACTGGCCGAGGCGCTGGGCATCCGCCGCGGCCGCCTGGTGCTGCGTGCCGAGCGCCTGGGCCTGGCGAATGGCCGGCCCATCGTGCTGGGCGTGCATCACTTCCCGCTGCCGCGCTGCGCCGCCGCGGCCGAGGCGCTGGAGGCCGATTCGTCCATCACCGCCGCGCTGGCGGCCTGCGGCATTCCCGATTATCGCCGCCAGGCGTCGCGCATCACCGCGCGGCTGCCCACGCCCGAGGAAGCGACGCTGCTGCAGCAGTCGCGGTCGCGCCCGGTGATGGTGGCGGAATCGCTGAACGTGGACCCCGACGGGCAGCCGGTGGACTGGACGCTGGCGGTCTATGCCGCCGGGCGCGTGCAATTGGTGGTGGAGCCCTGATCGCATGGACTGGGTCGTGACGGGCGGCGCCGTCCTGCGGGACGGCGCGATGGTGCAGGATGCGCTGGCGCTGAGCGGCGGCGTGGTGGGCGAAGCGCCGGTCGCGGGGGCGGTGCGCTTCGATGCGACCGGGTTGCTGGTGATGCCCGGCCTGGTCGACATCCATGGCGATGCGCATGAACGCCAGATGCAGCCGCGCCCCGGCGTGGACCTGCCGGTCGGGCTCGCGCTGCGCGATTCGGCGGCGCAGTTGATCGCCTGCGGCATCACCACGGCGTATCTGGGCGTCACGCTGTCCTGGGAACCCGGGCTGCGGTCGCTGGCCGCGTGGCGGGCGCTGAAGGCGGCGCTGCCGGCAGCGCGCGCGGGGGCGGCGACGGACCTGCGCGTGCACCTGCGCTTCGAGGCGGACAACCTGGACGCGCTGGAGGATGCGCTGGCGGGCATCGCGGACGGGTCGGTGCATCTGCTCGGCTTCAACGACCATACGCCGGGCATCGCGAAGAAGCTGAAGGATCCGGTGCAGGTGGCGAAGTATGCCGGCCGGGCGGGCATGGCGGCGGCGGATTTCGCGGTGCTGGTGGAATCGGTGGTGGCGCGGCGTGGCGCGGTGCCGGCCGCGCGCGAACGCCTGGCCGCCGCTGCCCGCGCCGCCGGCATCCCGGTGCTGAGCCACGACGACGCCACGGTCGGCGACCGTGAGCACTACCGCGCGCATGGCGCGACCATCTGCGAATTCCCGATGGCCGAGGCGGTCGGCGTGGCGGCGCGTGCGGCGGGCGAGGCCGTGGTGATGGGCGCCCCCAACGTGGTGCGCGGCGGCAGCCACCTGGGCTGGGCGAGCGCGGCACCGCTGGCCGAGCGTGGCATCGTGACGGTGCTGGCGTCGGATTATGTCTGGCCGGCGATGCTGGAGGCGGCCTTCGCCATGGTCCGGCGCGGGGCGATGGACCTGCCGCAGGCCTGGGCGCTGGTGTCGGCGAATCCGGCGCGGGCCTGCGGGCTGGACGATCGCGGCCGGTTGGCGCCGGGGCTGCGGGGCGATGTGGTGGTGGTCGACCCGGCGGTGCCGGCGCCGGTCGCGGTCTTCGCGGCGGGTGGGCTCGCCTGGATCGCGCCGGGTGCGGCGTCGCGCTTGGCGCGCTGAGGCAAGGTTTCGCTTCGCGCGCTGAGGCAAGGTTTCGCTTCGCGCGCTGAAGCAAGGTTCCGCTTCGCGCGCTGAGGCAAGGTTTCGCTTCGCGCGCTGAAGCGAAGTCGCGCTTTACGCGCTCGCTGACGCACGCGGTGGGCGAAGGGCGCGGATCAGCCCCCGGCCGGGCGTTGCGCGCCATAGGCACGGAAGGCGCCGAGCTGCACGTCGCAGCCGATGTCGGTGAATCCTGCCTGGGCCAGCGCGGCCTCGATGGTCTGCGGCGGCACGCAGGCGTCGATGGTGTCCCAGAAATACTGCATCATCCGCTGGTCGTTCCGCCCGCGCCCGACCAGGCGCGACAGCGCCGGCACCAGGCGGCCCAGGTAGAACCGCAGCACGGCCAGCGCGACCGGGCTCGATGGCTGGTCGATCTCGAGCAGCAGGACGCGCCCGCCGGGGCGCAGCACGCGGCGGAACTCCGAGAAAGCCAGCACCAGGTCCGGCACGTGGCGCAGCGCATAGCCCATCGAGACCAGGTCGACGGAGGCATCGGCGAGCGGCAGCGCCTCCGCGCGCGCCTGCACCAGCGCGACCGGCAGGTTGCCGCGCGCCTGCCGCAGCATGCCCGCGCTGAGGTCGAG
>LNEW01000149.1 GCA_001464375.1 Rhodospirillales bacterium Ga0074136
GCCCAGGCGCGCATGGTCGTAGATGCGGATCACCTCCTCGGGCGGGTTCTGCAGGTCGTCGTCCATGGTGATGACATAGGCGCCGCGGGCATGGCGCAGGCCGGTCATGACCGCATTGTGCTCGCCGAAGTTGCGGGCGTGCTCGATGTAGGTGAGCGGCACCGTGGCCGTACGTGCCAGGTCGCGACAGACATCGCCGGAATTGTCCGGGCTGCCGTCGTTCACCAGGATGATCTCGATGCCGCCCTCGGGCGTCAGGTCGGACAGGGCGGCGACCAGCGCGCCCACGGTGGCCGCGCCGCGATAGACCGGCACGACGATCGACAGCCCGACCGGTTGGCTCACGCCCCCCGTGGGCGCGGATCTCTGCGCGACCCCGGCCGCGATACTGGACATGGAAACGCTCTCCGACATTCAGGGCCGCGTCGCGACCACCAGGATGGACCCGCCGGCCGGATAGCGCAGGCCGATACGGGCGAGGGTCCGCTCGGCCGCCGTCACGCCATGCAGCGTGGCATCGAGCCAGGGCGGAAACGGGGCGACATCGCTGCTGTCATGGGCGATGTCGGATTTCAGGACCTTGCGCTGGAGGACCATGAGAGGCAGCAGCAGCGCGTTCCAATAGCGCGCCTCGATGGCCGCGAATCCGGCAGCGGCGACCAGCGCGCGCGCGCTGGCGGCGGTGAAGCGGCGTGAGTTGTGCACCCGTTCGTCATGCGCCGAATGCATCCATTCATAGGCCGGAAGATTCACCACCAGCGTTCCGCCAGGGGCCAGGACGCGATGGAATTCGGCGAGCGCCGCCGGCGGGTCGACCGCGCGATGGCACAGCACGTCGCAGGAGGTGAGCGCGCAGACCGCCGCATCGGCGAAGGGCAGCCGGTTGGCATCGCCCGCCAGCGTCGCCGCGCCGGATTTCGCGGCGGCGCGCAGGGCCGCCGCCGGATGGAAGTCCAGCCCGACCAGCGGCCGCCCCAGCACGCCCAGGCGCCGCAGCAGGCCACCCGTCCCGCAGCCGGCATCGAGCACCGCGCCCGGCGGTCCCGGGCGGCGCGACAGCGCATCGGTGACGCGGGCATGGAGCGCGCGGTACCACCACATGCGCTCCTCGGCCGCATCCATCAGGTCGTATTCGGCTGCTTCCACGGGGTCGTTACATCGCACCGCAGCAAGGCCGGAACATGGCACGCCGGCGTCACGATGGTGCGGTTCATGTTGCGTCCGCCGCGCATCGCACGGAGGATGTGCAACCTGATCCATGACGTTTCACGATCGCCCACCCGCACCGTCGCCGACGCCATCCGCCGGGCCCGCCAACCCACGGCCGTCGGTGGCGTGGCCCGGCGCGATGCTGCGCGTCCTCGCGCTGGTGCCGGCAGGGTTCTGGCTGCTGATGGTGTTGTTGCCGCCGGTCAACCACGACGTGGCGGCGGTGTTCGACTTCTCGCGCCGCTGGCTGGCCGGCGAACGGCTGTATGTCGACCTGTTCGACGTCAATCCGCCGCTGATCTTCATGCTCAACCTGGTGCCGGCGGCGATCGCGGCCTGGACGCCGGTGGGGCCGGTGGCGGCGCTGGTCGGCAGCCTGGTGCTGCTGGCCGCCGGATTGTGGTGCCTGGCCGAGGCGCTGCGCCGCGGCCGGCCCGAAGGCCCGGTGGAAGCCGCGCTGCTGACGGCGGCGATCCCCGCGCTGATGCTGATGGCGGGCACCGATTTCGGCCAGCGCGAGGCGATCATGGCGATGGCTGCCATCCCCTATGCGCTGCTGGTGGCGCGGCGCATGGACGCATGCCCGCCGTCGCGCGGCCTGGCCTTGGGCGTGGCCGTGGTGGCGGCGCTGGCCTTCGCGCTGAAGCCGCAATTCCTTGTGGTGCCGTTGCTGGTGGAGGGGCTGGTCGTGATGCGCCGCGGCTGGGAGCGGGCGCTGCGCGACCCGGTGCCCTGGACCATGGCGGCGGTCTGGGTCGCCTATGTCGCGGTGGTCGTGCTGGCCTTCCCGGCCTATGCCGGGCATGTCCTGCCGCTGGCCTTCGCGCATTACGATGCCATCCAGGGCACCGGCCCGTGGCATCTGCTGATCACCGAGCAGATGGGCACGGCGCTGCTGCTGCTGGGCGTGACGCTGCCGCTGGCCATGTTGCGCCGCGCCGGCACCCTGGCACAGGCGCTGGCCTGCTGCACGGTCGGCGCCTTCATCATCGCCTGGGCGCAGCAGAAGGGCTGGAGCTACCATATCCTGCCGGTCACGCTGCTGGGCCTCGCCACCGCGCTGGTGCTGGCGGCGCGCTGGGCGGATGCGGCGCTGCCCGCCGCGCGCGCCCGCGCCGCCGCGCCGGGGCTGGCGGCGGTGCTGGTCTTCGCGGCGTCCCTGCACCTGATCCGCGGCGGCGAGACGCCCTGGCGGCAACTCTGGTTCGAACGCGAGCAGGTCGGCCAGATGGCCGCCTGGCTGCGGCGCGATGCGATGGGCGCGCGCATCCTGCTGATCAGCCCCGACATCTTCCCCGCGCATGGCGCGATGCTGCATGCCGGCGCGCGCCCGGTGGCGCGCATGATGAGCACCTGGCTGCTGCAGGGCATCTATCGCGACTGCCCGCCCGGCCCCGCGCCCTACACCGCGCCGGAGGCGATGGACCCGGCCGAGACCTTCGTCTTTGCCGCCTATGCCGAGGACCTGGCGCGGCACATGCCCGATGCGGTGCTGGTGTCGCGCCACACCAACGTGCGCGCCTGCGGCGGGCGCTTCGACCTGCTGGCGTATTTCACCCGCAACCCGGTCTTCGCCGCAAGCTGGTCGCAGTATCGGCTGGTCGGGGAGAACGGCGGCTACCGCCTGTTCCTGCGCCGGACATGATGCGCGCCCACGGTCCGCAAGGCGATGCCCATGTCTGACGACGCCCGCCTGCGAATCCGTGGCCTGACCGTGCCGACCGGCGCCGAGTCGGTGCGCGGCATCCTGCTGATCCTGTCGGCCTACCTGGTCATCACCGGCGCCGATGTCGCGGTGAAATGGGCGCTGCCCGAAGTGGGCGTCGCGATGTCGATGATCGCGCGCGGCGTGGTCGGCGCGCTGGCGGTGCTGGCCATCACGCGCGGGCGGGGCATCGCGCCGGGCAATGTCCGTCTGCTCACGGTCCGCGGCGTGCTGCATTGCGGCGTCTCGGCCACCTGGTACTGGGCCTGGCTGTCCGGCATGGCGCTGGTCGATTCCTATGCCATCGCCGCGGCCGCGCCGCTGCTGATGACACTGCTGGCCATCCCGATGCTGGGCGAAAGGGTGGGGTGGCGGCGCTGGACCTCGACCGCCATCGGCTTCGCCGGCGTGCTGTTCATGCTGCAACCGGGCGGCGACCTGTGGCGCTTCGAGACAGGCTTCCTGCTCGTCGCGGTGGTGGCCATGGCCGTGACGCGGATCTGGACGCGCCTGCTCTCGGCCACCGACGGGCCGGCATCGGTCGCCTTCTGGCTGATGGTCGCGCATATCCCGATGGGTATCCTGCTGCTGCCCGCCTTCCCGCCGCCGGACGCCATGCCAAGCGTGGGCGTGATGGCCGCGCTGGTGTTCTTCGGCGTGGCGAACGCCATCGCGCATCTCCTGTTCGCGCGTGCCTTTGCCCTCGCGCCGGTCTCGGCCCTGGCGCCCTATGAGTATTCGCCGCTGCTGATCGGGGGCATCCTCGGCTTCCTGATCTGGGTCGAAATCCCGGCCTGGACGACCGTGGGGGGGGCCGTGATCGTGATCATCGCCGGGCTGTACAACCTGCATCGCGAGAGGGTGCGCCGCGCCGCCGAACGGCGGGACGGCTAGTGCCGCTGCGCCACGACATCCGCCGTGGCGCGTTGCTGATGCTGGGGGCCACGGCGCTCTTCACCATCATGTCGGCGCTCATCAAGGGCCTGAGCGAGAACATCCACTTCATCGAGACGATGTTCTTCCGCTCCGCCTTCGCGCTGCCGGTGATGTTCGTGATCGCCGCGCGGGGCCGGGACTGGGGCCTGCTGCGCACCAGGCGCCTGCCGGGCCACCTGGTGCGCGCCTTCACCGGCACCATGGCGCAGGGCTGCGCCTTCTATGCCCTGACCGTGCTGCCGCTGGCCGAGCAGACGGCACTCACCTACACCACGCCCCTGTTCGTGACCTTGCTGTCCATCCCGTTCCTGGGCGAGAAGGTCGGCATCCATCGCTGGTCCGCCGTGCTGCTGGGCTTCGTGGGCATCCTCGTGATCGCACTCGGGGAAGGCGCCTTCCAGGGCGGCGGCATGCCCAGCCAGGTCGTACAGATCGGCATGGCGGTGGCGGTGGCGCAGGGGGTGTGGTCGGCGGCGACCACGCTGCTGGTGCGATCCCTGTCCGCGACCGAGAGTTCGGCGACCATCGTGCTGTGGCAGTCGCTGCTGATGACCGCCCTCACCCTGGTGGCGCTGCCCTTCTTCTGGACCACGCCGACCCTCTTTGAACTGCTGCTGCTGGTGCTGGTCGGGCTGATCGGGGGCGTGGCGCAGATCATGCTGACGGAGGCGTACGCGTCGGCCCAGGTCTCGGCACTCGGGCCCTATTCCTACACCTCCATCCTGTGGTCGGTGGCGATCGGCTGGGTGGTCTTCTCGGATGCGCCGGGCTGGAGCACGCTGGGCGGCGCGGCGCTGATCGTCGCCTCGGGCCTGTACATCCTGCATCGCGAGATCACCCGCGCCCGGCAGCGGAGGAACCCATGACCATCCCCTTCCTGAAGGACGACACGCTGCCGCCTGGCGAGGTGCAGCAGGTCGCACCCGGCGTGCGCCGCGTGCTGTGCGGCAATCCCGGCCCCTTCACCTTCCGCGGCACCAACACCTGGATCGTGGGCGAAGGCCTGTCCGTGGCGGTGATCGACCCCGGGCCCGAGGACCCCGCGCATCTGCGCGCCATCCTTGCCGCCACGCATGGCGAGCGCATCACGCACATCGTCGTCTCCCACACCCATCGCGACCATTCGCCGGGCGTGGCCGCGCTGCGCGCGGCGACCGGCGCCACCAGCTTCGGCTTCGGCCCGCACCTCACGCCCCCCGACCAGGGCGGCGAGGGCGGCGACCATACGTTCCGCCCGGACGTGGCCGTGCCCGATGGCGGGCAGGTCGGCGGTCTCGACTGGTCGCTGCGCGCCATCCACACGCCCGGCCACTGCGCCAACCACCTGTGCTTCGCGCTGGAAGGGGCCGGCATCCTGGTCAGCGCCGACCATGTGATGTCGTGGTCGACCACCGTGGTCAGCCCGCCGGATGGCGACATGGCGGCCTACATGGCGTCGCTCGCGCGGTTGCGGGCGCGCGACGACCGGCTGTTCCTGCCCGGCCACGGCCCCCCGCTGCCGGACCCGCAGCCCTTCATGGCGGCACTCGCGGCGCATCGCCTGGAGCGCGAGGCGATGGTGCTGGAGGCGCTGCGGAACGCGCGGCGCGCCACCGCGCGCGACCTGGTCGGCACCGTCTATGGCCCGGCGCTCGATGAACGCCTGGTGCCGGCGGCCGCGCGCAGCCTGCTCGCGCACCTGGTCAAGCTGGCGGCGGAAGGCCTGGCGGCGCGGGACGGGGACAGCTTCGAAGCGCGGTAGCATCGTGCCGGCATGGCGTCGCCCGCGGCCGCCCTGGCAAGGCCGTCGCTTTCCTGATGATCCGGCCATCGGCACCGCGCGGCAGGATCAGAGCGAGGCCTCGGGATCCAGCCGGATCACGTAGGACCGCCAATCGGCGCGGTCGGCGATCCGTTCGTACAGCGCGATGGCGCCGCGATCCGCCTCGGGCACGATCCAGCGCAGGTGCGACCAGCCACGTTCGCGCCCCAGCGCGCAGAGGGCGGCGACCATGGCGCGCGCAATGCCCCGCCCGCGGCTGTCGGGCCGCACGAACAGGTCGTCGAGCGCGCCACAGCGGCGGGCGAAGACCACCTCCGGCTGGTCGAAGAAGATGGCGAAGGCGAGGATGTCGTGGCCTTCGGTCGCGGCCAGGATCTCGGTGCGCGGATCGGCAGCGAGGAGCGCGGCGGCCTGTTCGCCGGAAGCCGGGCGCGAGCCGGCAAGCGTATCGCGCATCTCATCCGCATAGGCTTCGATCAGCGGTGCCATGCGATGGCGCTGGTCGGGCTGCAGCGGCGCGATGATCATGCAGGGCCTTGAAGCGACAGGGGCGCCGCCCGCTTGCGCGGACGGCGCCCCGACGCCGGGATCGGCGTGGTCGTCAGCTCGCGGGCGTGTCCGACGAGGGCGCGGCGGAGGCAGCGGCCGCGGCGGCGCGCTTGGCGGCGCGCGTCGCAGCGGCCTTCTTCGCGGCTTCCGAGCGGGCGGAGGACTTCACCGCCGGCTTCTTCGCCGCGGCGGCCTTCTTCGGAGCGGCCTTCTTGGCAGCCGGCTTCTTGGCGGCGGCCTTCTTGGGCGCGGCCTTCCTGGCAGCCGGCTTCTTCTTGGCGGCGGCCTTCTTGGGCGCGGCCTTCTTGGCAGCCGGCTTCTTCTTGGCGGCGGCCTTCTTCGGAGCGGCCTTCTTGGCCGGCTTCTTGGCGGCGGCCTTCTTGGGCGCGGCCTTCTTGGCAGCCGGCTTCTTCTTGGCGGCGGCCTTCTTGGCGGCGGGCTTCTTGGCCGCGGCCTTCTTCGCGGCGGGCTTCTTCGCCGCCGGCTTCTTCTTGGCAGGGGCCTTCTTCTTCGCGGCGGCCATCGCCATCGCCTGGGCGCGGGGTTCCGCGGCCTCGGCGTCGGTGGTTTCGATGATGTCGGTCATTATGAGTGGTATCTCCGTGCGTTCCGGTGAGAAAGGGACGACGCGCAGAGGCGCGCAATCCCCGGGGGGTACAGCAGGTGCGAACGGGCGGGCGTGCAGCGCGCGGATCCCGTCGCGCGCCGTCGCGGCCGTGCAGCGAGCCCCATGGCGCAGTGTACGGAGCGTTCGCAACGCACGGTGATTCCCCGCCGCGCGCTGCCTCCGACCTCTCTCCCGCCGCGGCGTCGCGCAGTCGCTGCGCTGCCTGGCGGTGCAGGAAGGGTGGCGTGATGCGCCGTCCTTCCCATGAGCCTGCGGTCCATGGACCGTCCTTCCCTGCTGCGGCGTTTCAACCCTGCGATGCGCCGGTTGGTTTCGCTGCGCTGCGCCGCGACGATGATCGCGCGGTGCGTGGTGCAGAACCGATCCGACGAATCGCGCAAGTGATTCGCGCGCACATCACGCTATCTGCACGCGCAATATGCGTGTCAACAGAATCCGCACATGCACGTGCGCAAAATGCGCGGCGCGTTCATCGCGAGCGATCGGTGTTGCGTGTGCGTCGCGCTTTTCGCGTCGCGCGACGCGCGCCTGGCCCGGCATGCGATGCGGCACTGGCCTGCGCCGCATCGCGTGGTGGTGGCGCGGCACGTGTCGCGCCGCGTGGCGAAAATGCGGCGCGGTGCTGGTGCGCGCCGGCGCCGCGATGCACCCGGCGGCGCCTCCCGCTGCGCGCTATCCGCGTGCCGCCAGCGGCACCACCGCGCGCTCCGCCACGCCGGTGTAGTGCGACAGCGGGCGGATCAGGCGGTTGTCGGCTCCCTGCTCCAGCACATGCGCCGCCCAGCCGGTGATGCGCGAGCAGACGAAGATCGGCGTGAAGATCGGGATGTCGAAGCCCATCAGGTAGTAGGCAGGCCCGGCCGGGAAATCGAGGTTCGGGTGGATGTTCTTCTCCGCCAGCATCACCTTCGCCAGCACGTTGGAGGTGTTCATCCAGCGCCGGTCACCCACCACCTCGGCCATGATCTCGGCGTATTTGCGCATGGTGGGCACGCGCGAGTCGCCGGTCTTGTAGACGCGGTGGCCGAAGCCCATCACCAGCGCCTTGTGGTCGAAGCGGTCGCGCAGCCAGGCCTCCGCCACGTCGGGGGATGGGATCTCCTTGAGCATGTGCATCACCGCCTCGTTCGCCCCGCCATGCAGCGGGCCCTTGAGGCTGCCGATCGCCGCCGTGATGGCCGCATGCATGTCCGCCATGGACGACGTGACCAGCCGCGCCGTGTAGGTCGAGGCGTTGAAGGTGTGCTCGGCATACAGGATCATCGAGACGTCGAAGGCCTTGATGACCTCGGGCTGCGGCACCTTGCCGAAGACCATGTGGAAGAAGTTCTCGCAGAAGGGCAGGCCGGAATCGGGGGCGATCGGGTCGAGGCCCTTGGACAGCCGGTTGGACGCGGCGACCGCGGTCGGGATCTTGGCCAGCAGGCGCATCGCCTTGCGCCGCTGCGCGGCATCGGAGATGTCGGCGGCCTCGGGGTCCTCCATGCCCATGAAGGACACCGCGGTGCGGATCGCGTCCATCGGGTGGGCGGCCTTGGGGAATTCCGCCAGCACCCGCAGCAGGGCGGGGGACAGCGCGCGGTTCGCCTTCTCCTGCGTGCGGAAGGCGTTGAGCTGCCCCTGGCTGGGCAGGTCGCCGTGCCAGAGCAGGTAGGCGGTCTCGTCGAAGGACGCGTTCTCGCACAGATCCTGCACCGGGTAGCCGCGGTAGGTTAGGCTGTTCGTCTCGGGCATCACCTTCGAGACGGTGGAGACATCGGCATAGACGCCGACCAGGCCCTTCTTGATGTCGGGGGTGTCGCTCATGTGGCTGTTCTCGTTTCCTTGCGTGTGGTCACCTGAACCGCGCCATCCCTGAAAAAAGGATGTCGGGTCCGCCTTCCTCCGTGTCCGCGCCGTCGCTGGTCGCGGCGACGCGGAAGCCATGCGCCTCGTGGAAGCATCGCGCGCCGGCGTTGCGCGCGATGCCTGGCGGGGCCGAGCCCTGGCATGGCGGCGGCGCGGGCGCGCGGTGCAGGCGTGCAAGCGCCGGCGCATCCGAAACCCCCGCCGACCGTAGCCACACCGCCGCACCCATGACGCCCTCAGAAGATGCCGGGTTTGCCCGCGAGCAGCATGCCGGCCGGCAGCGCCACGTTCAGCGCGCCGAGTTCGCCCGCCTTCAGCCGCGGCAGGTCCTGCGCCGCCTCGAGGAAACGGTTCGCCTCGCGGGTCGCGAGCATGCCCTCGGTCAGGGTGCGGAACTTCCGGATGTAGTCGTCGCGGGCGAAGGGGCGTGCGCCGTTCGGGTGGGCATTCGCCACGCCCAGCTCGTCGACCAGGGTCGAGCCGTCCTTGAAGGTGATCTCGACGCGCCCGCCGAAGGCGAGCTCATCGGGATCCCTCGCGTGGTACCGGCGGGTCCACTCCGGGTCTTCCTTCGTCTCGATCTTGTGCCACAGCCGCACCGTGTCGGCGCGCCGGGCGCGCCGGGGCGCGTAGCTGTCCACGTGATGCCAGCGCCCGTCCTGCAGCGCGACGGCGAAGCTGTACATGATGGAATGGTCGAGCGTTTCCCGGCTCGCCTTCGGGTCCATCTTCTGCGGGTCGTTCGCCCCGGTGCCGATCACGTTATGCGTGTGGTGGGAGGTGTGGATCACAACCTTGGCGATGTGCTCCAGGTCGCGGATCTGCTCGCGCATCCGGAACGCCAGGTCGATCAGCGCCTGCGACTGGTACTCGGCGGAGTGTTCCTTGGTGTAGGTCGCGAGGATCGCGCGCTTGGCTTCGCCCGGTTCGGGCAGCGGCACGTGGTAGTAGGTCGGGCCATAGACGTCCTGGCGGTTCGACCGCCCGGCCAGCACCCAGGCGATCACGCTGTCCTCGCCCTCATATATAGGTGAGGGCGCGCCCTCGCCGCGCATGCAGCGATCCACCGCCTCGACCGCCAGTTTGCCGGCATGGGCGGGGGCATAGGCCTTCCAGGAACTGATCTCGCCCTTGCGCGACTGGCGGAAGGACACCGAGGTGTGCAGCGCCTGCTGGATCGCCTGGTACACCACCTCCTGCTTCAGCCCGAGCAGCGTGCCGATGCCCGCTGCCGCCGCCGGGCACAGATGGGCGATGTGGTCCACCTTGTGTTCGTGCAGGCAGATCGACCGCACCAGGTCGACATGCAGTTCGTAGCCGGTGGCGATGCCCCGGATCAGGTCGCGCCCCGACTTCCCCATCGCCTGCGCCACCGCGAGGATCGGCGGGATGTTGTCCCCGGGATGGGAGTAGTCGGCGGCGAGGAAGGTGTCGTGCATGTCCAGTTCGCGCACCGCCGTGCCGTTCGCCCACGCCGCCCATTCCGGGGAGACCGTCGCGCCGGCCTTGACGCCCATCACCGGCGCGCCGCCGGCCTTCTTCCCGTGCGCCCGCGCCATGTCGCGCGCGGAGATCACCGCGCGACGGTTGATCGCCGCGATCGCCACCGCGGCGTTGTCGATGACCCGGTTGACGATCATGTCCTGGACGTCGCGCTCGACCGCCACCTTGTCGGTGGCGACGGCGGCCATCTTCCAGGCGAGCTGGTCCTCGCGCTGCAGCAGCGCCCTGGAGGGGTGGACCTTCACGGGGTGGAGCTTCATCGGCGCCCTCCTGCGCGGCGGAGTCTGTCGGCGGGATTTGTGCGCCCGTCGCGGGTGATCGTCCAATCCGGCCGCCCGCGGCGACCCGCCGGGTCGGCCTTCGCCCGCCGGCGCGCGACAGGTGGCGGTGGCGGGCAGCACGGCATGGGGCAGCATGACCATCCTGCGCCGGCATCGCGACGGCCGGGCGGGCGGTGTCCAGGCGGGGCGCAGCCCCGCGCACGCGTTAGAATGCGGCGATGATCCGCCGGGCTGCCGCCGCACCAAGCCGGACGCGCGCGCCCGGGGTGGGCATCCGGGGCGACTGGCGGTAGCGTTCGGCGCGCGAAATCCCGGGAGCCTACCGCATGTCCGACGCCACACCCTTCGACCGCGTGATCCGCGGCGACATCGTGCTGACCGATCGCGTGCTGCGCGACGGCTATGTCGCGGTCCGCGGCGAGACCATCGCCGCGATCGGCGAGGGCCCGTCCCCGCCGGCGAAGGACTTCGCGGATTTCTCCGGCAAGTACGTCCTGCCCGGCCTGGTCGACGGCCACATGCACACCGCGTCCTCGCGCGGCTGGCCGGGCATCGAGGGCGCGTCGCGCACCGCCGCCGCCGGCGGTGTGACCACCTGCGTCGACATGCCCTACGACGTGCCGCGCCCGGTGACCGATGCGTCGATCCTTGCCGAGAAGATCGAGCACGTGAACCGCCTGTCGCATGTCGACATGGCGCTGTACGGCACCATCAAGAAGGAAGGCGGCATCGACGCCATCGCCGGCCTGGCGGAGGCCGGCGTGTGTTCCTTCAAGCTCTCTACATATGAGTACGACCCGGTGCGCTTCCCGCGCATCGACCACCCGACCATGGTCGCCGCCTTCCGCGAGATCGCGAAGACCAACCTGATGGTGGCGATCCACAACGAGGACCAGGAGATCGTGGTCCGGCTGACCGAGGAAGCGAAGGCCGCCGGCCATACGCAGCCCATCTGGCACTGCCGCACCCGCCCGCCGCTGTGCGAGACGATGGCCGACCTGGAAATCTTCGAGATCGGGCTGGAGACGGGCGCGCATGTCCACATCGCGCATTCCTCGCTGGCACGCGGCTTCGAGATCGCCGAGGTGTTCCGCAAGATGGGCGGCAAGGCGTCCGGCGAGGCCTGCATCCAGTACCTGTGCATGACCGAGGAGGACATCATCCGCCTCGAGGGCTTCGGCAAGTGCAACCCGCCCTTCCGCACGGCCGACGAAGTGGCGCGCATGTGGGATGCCTTCGCCGCCGGAAAGATCGCCTATGTCTCCACCGACCACGCGCCATGGCCGTATGACCGCAAGGTCTATACCGGCGATATCTTCACTGTGGGCGCGGGGCTGACCGGCATGCAGTCCTTCGCCCCGCTCATGTACACGCTGCTGTCCGAACGCTCGCTGCCGGTGACGCTGATGGCGAAGTACTGCGCCGAGCGGCCGGCGAAGTTCCACGGGTTGTTCCCGAAGAAGGGCGCGATCCGCGTGGGCTCGGACGCCGACTTCATGGTGCTGGAGACCGGCGACTTCACCTTCGACGCCAAGGACATCCAGGACGACGCGGATGCGCGCTGGTCGCCCTATGACGGGCGGCGGGTGTCGGCGCGCGTGGCCGCGACCTACCTGCGCGGGGCCTGCATCTGGGACGGCAAGTCGGTGCTGGCCACGCCGGGCAGCGGGCGCTTCGTGCCGCGGCAGCACAACGGGACCTATGTCGGGGAAGAATGAGCGGCCGCCGCGCCACTGGGTGAAGCGCCCGCCGCGACCCTCGCGCGCCGGTGCGGCGCCACCGCCGCGGGTGAAGCCCGGCTTCGGCCAGGCGGCGATGGCGGTGGGTGCGGGGCTACTGGTCGGCTTGCTGGGGGCCAGCCTCGCCGCCCAGGCCGGGCTGCGCGAGGGCCTGCCGGGGCTGATGGCCGGCAGCGGCTTCTGTCTCGGCTCCGTGCTGGTCTGGCGCGCCTTCGGCGGCACGCTGCAGGATGTGCGCGACCTCTGGCGGTAGCGTCGCGCAGTTGCCCTGTCCACGGCTCTGGAGGAGCATGCGCGCCCGACCTGGAGACCCCGCCATGGCCCTGCCGCCGCACCTGCCTATCGCGCTCGCCGCGGGCGTCGGCGCCATGCTTGGGAACCTGCTGCTGCTGCGGGCCACCTGGCCAGCGACGGCCGGCGACTGGGTCGGCGTGGTCGCGCTGGGGGTGGTCACCGCCATCGGCGTCACTGTCGCTCTGCGTTTCCTCGCCAGGAGATCGTCATCTTGACTTCGCGCACCCTTCGCATCGCCGGCGCCCAGATGGGCGGCAACCAGAAATCCGACAGCCGCGCCGCCATCCTCGCGCGCATGATCACGCTGCTGGAGGATGCCGCGGCGCAGGGTGCCGGGCTGGTCGTGTTCCCCGAATTGCCCTTCACCACCTTCTTTCCGCGCTGGCTGATCGACAGCACGCAGGAACTCGACACCTATTTCGAGCGTGAGCTGCCCGGGCCCCAGACCCGAGCGCTGTTCGATCGCGCCCGCGACCTCGGTGTCGGGATGTATGTCGGCTATGCGGAACTCACGCCATCCGGGCAGCGCTTCAATGCCGCCATCACCACCGGACCGGACGGCGCGGTGCTCGGCAAATATCGAAAGATCCACCTGCCCGGCACGGTGGAACCGCGCGTGGGCGATCGCTTCCAGCAGCTCGAGAAACGCTACTTCGAATACGGCGACATGGGCTTCCCGGCCTTCCGGGGTCCGGAGGCGTGGCACCGCCCGGTGCTCGGCATGCTGATCTGCAACGACCGCCGCTGGCCCGAGGGCTGGCGCTGCTACGGGCTGCAGGGCATCGAACTCATGCTGATCGGCTACAACTCCGCCGCCTACGACCCGATGGGCGGCACCACGGAAAGCGCCGACCTGCGCACCTTCCATTCCACCATGGCGGTGCAGGCCAATGCCTACATGAATGCGACCTGGGCGGTGTCCGTCGCGAAGGCCGGCGACGAGGATGGCTCGGGCCTGATCGGCGGGTCCTGCATCATCGATCCGAACGGCATGGTGGTGGCGCAGGCCAAGACACTGGGCGACGAGGTGATCGTCGCCGATGTCGACTTCGACGCCTGCCGGCAGGGCAAGGAGAAGATGTTCAACTTCGCCGCGCACCGCCGTCCCCAATGGTACCGGGTCGGCGCGGTGCCGCCGGCCTGACACGTTCAGGCGTGCGCCGCCCCCCCCCCGGCGCGCACCTCCCGGCGCGTCGCGGCCAGGCCGGGCCGCACTGCGGTCATCCGCCGGGTCGACCGGGCATCCTTATCGCGCAGCCGAGGAGATGCGGGCGCGCAGGCGCCTGAGGCGCACCAGTCACCGGCGCCGACGACAGGGAACAGGCCGGCCGCGATACCGGCGATTGCCGGATGGAGAGCGGTTCGCCCATGCCGGCGCATTCTGCTGCTCGGCTTGCCCTGACCCTGGCCGGATCGCACACTCGCGCAGTCCCCGCAGACGGGTCGAGGAGGAGAACGCATCATGGACGGCATCCTGACCGGCCGCTCGCTGGAGGCCGT
>LNEW01000150.1 GCA_001464375.1 Rhodospirillales bacterium Ga0074136
ATCTCGATTCCAGCATCGCCTATGGCACCTGGATCTCGGTCGAGGCGCTGCTCGCCCCCATCGTCGGCGGCGCCGGCACGGTGTTCGGCCCGCTCCTGGGCGCCGTCATCCTGCATGGCCTGGCGGAGGCCACGAAGTCCATTGCCGGCCGCATCCCGGGCATCGACCTGGTGGTCTTCGGCATCGTGCTGATCCTGGTGGTCCGCTTTCCGCCACGTGACATTCCCGGCCTGCTGCGCCGGTGGCGACGATGACCGGCACCGGCCCCGATCCGGCCTTCCTGGCGGTGCGCGGCGTGACCAAGCGCTTCGGCGGCCTGGTCGCGGTGAATGACGCAACCTTCGATGTCGCGGAGGGCGCCATCACCGGCCTGATCGGCCCGAACGGCGCGGGCAAGACCACGCTGTTCGCCGTGGTGGCGGGCTTCGAGACGCCGACCTCCGGCCTGGTGCTGCTGGAGGGCGAGGACATCACCGGCCGCAAGCCGCACCATCTCGCGCGCATGGGCCTCGCGCGCACCTTCCAGATCGTGCAGCCCTTCGCCGGGCTTTCCGTGCGCGAAAACATCGTGGTCGGCGCCTTCCTGCGGGAGAGCAAGCGCAACGCCGCGCTGGCGGTCGCGGAGGAGGTCGCGGCGCGTGTCGGCCTGACCGACCAGCTCGACAAGCCCGCCGCCGCGCTGACCGTGGCCGGGCGCAAGCGTCTGGAGGTGGCGCGCGCCCTCGCCACGCGTCCGAAGCTGCTGCTGCTCGATGAGGTGCTGGCCGGCCTGAACCCGTCGGAGGTGCGCGACATCGTCCCGGTGGTCCGCGCGATCCGCGATTCCGGCGTGACCGTGCTGATGATCGAGCACGTCATGCAGGCGGTGATGAACCTGTGCGAACGGGTCCATGTGCTGGCCCAGGGCCGCATCATCTGCTCCGGCACACCCGCCGAGGTGGTGTCCGCGCCGCAGGTGATCGAGGCCTATCTCGGCCATGGCGCGGCCACGCGGCTGCAGGGCGGCGCCCATGCTTGAGATCCGCGGCCTCGAAGCCGGCTACGGCCTGGTAACCGTGCTCCGCGGCGTGGACCTGTCGGTTCCGGCGGGGCGGATCGTCGCGGTGCTGGGTGCCAATGGCGCCGGCAAGACCACCCTGAACATGGCCATCAGCGGCCTGGTGAAGCCGCGCGCGGGCTCCATCACCTTTGACGGACGGCGCATCGATGGCCTGTCGCCGCCCGCCATCGCGCAGGCGGGCCTGGTCCATGTACCCGAGGGACGAAAGATCTTCCCGAACCTGAGTGTGCGGGAGAACCTCGACCTCGGCGCCTATCGCCGCGCGCGGGGCAACCGGGCGCGCAACATGGACCGGGTCTTCGACACCTTCCCGCGCCTGCGCGAACGCGCGCGGCAATTCGCCGGCACGCTGTCGGGCGGCGAGCAGCAGATGCTCGCGATCGGCCGCGGCATGATGGCGGAACCGCGGCTGCTGATCCTGGACGAACCCTCGCTCGGCCTCTCGCCCCTGCTGGTCGAGGAAATGTTCGCCCTGATCCGCCGCCTGCACGCCGATGGCCTGGCGATCATGCTGGTCGAACAGAATGTGGCGCAGAGCCTCGATGTCGCGGATGACGCGCATGTGCTCGAGAACGGAGCCTTCGCCATCAGCGGCACGGCGGAGCAGGTGCGCGCCGACCCGCACCTCCAGCGAACCTACCTGGGGCTGTGATGCACGACACCACCGCGCTGCTGCTGTGCGACCTGCAGAACGACTTCATCCATCCCGACGGCGCATATGGCCGTTCGGGGCAATCCGCGCCTGCCATCGCGGCATTGCCGGCGCGCCTGAAGCCGCTGGCCGACGCTCTGCGCGCCCAGGGTGGGTGGATCGTCTCCACGCATTTCACGCTGGTGCCGGGGAAGGGGGGCGAGCCCTTCATCGCCGACCATCTGCGCGCGCTGCGCCCCTTCCTGGGCAAGGGCGATTTCGCGCCCGGGTCCTGGGGCCATGGGCTGGTGGATGATCTGGCGCCGTCCGACCTCGCGGTCGAGAAACTCGGCTACGACGCCTTCTGGAACACGCGGCTCGAATGGGTGCTGCGGCGCGCGGGCGTGCGGCGGCTGCTGGTGGCGGGCATCGTGACGAATGGCGGCGTGGCCTCCACCGTGCGCGGCGCGCATGTGCGGGAATTCGAGGTGACGCTGCTGCAGGATGGCTGCGCGGCCTTCACGCAGGCGGTGCACGACGCTGCGGTGGAAGGGCTGCGCCCGGTCGCGGATGTCACCACCGTCGCGCAGGCGCTCGCTGCGCTGCGCTGACCCCCTGGACAAGCCGGCGCGGCCTGTCATCTATCCGGCGCTCTCACTCGCGGGACCTGCATCATGGACAAGTTCGGCATCGGCCAGCCCGTACGGCGGAAGGAAGACCTGCGCCTGCTGACCGGCAGCGGCACCTACACCGACGACATCGACAAGCCCGGCCAGGCGCATGCGGCGGTCCTGCGGTCCCCGCACGCCCATGCGCGCATCGTGTCGATGGACGTGACCGACGCACTGGCCGCGCCTGGCGTGCTCGCGGTGCTGACCGGCCACGACGCGGATTCCGACGGCATCGGCCTGCTGCCCGTGCAGGTCGACGTGCCCGGCAAGGACAGGCCGCTGTACTGCCCGCCGCGCCGCATCCTGCAGACCGACCGCGTGCGCTTCGTGGGCGACCCCGTTGCACTGGTCGTGGCGGAGACCCGCGAACAGGCGATGGATGCCTGCGAACTGATCGCCATCGACTACGACATGCTGCCCAGCGTGACCGACACCGCGCGCGCGCTCGACCTCGATGCGCCGGTCATCTGGGAGCAGAATGGCTCCAACCTGTGCGTGTTGTGGGACAGCGGACGCGGCGAGCAGGTGGAAGCCGCCTTTGCCGCGGCGGAACGCACGGTCAGCGTCGACCTGGTGCAGAACCGCCTGGTCGGCAATCCGATGGAACCGCGTGTCGCGATCGGGGAGTGGGATGGCGCGCGCTGGACGCTGACCTCGCCGACCCAGGGCGTGGTGCGCGTGCGCGAGTCACTCGCGAAATACGCCTTCAAGGTGCCGCTCGATGCGATCCGCGTGATCTCGCCCGATGTCGGCGGCGGATTCGGCCTGCGCGGCAAGCTGTTTCCGGAATCCGCCATGGTGCTCTGGGCCGCCAAGCGCCTCGGCCGCCCGGTGAAGTGGCGCGCGGGGCGGACAGAGACCTTCGTTTCCGACCCGCATGGCCGCGACCACGTCACGCAGGCCGAGATGGCCTTCGATGCCAACGCGAAGATGACCGGCGTGCGCATCCGCACCACCGCGGCGATGGGCGCCTACCTGCTCGATTTCGGGCCGCGCATTCCCACGCTCGCGGGCGGGCGCATCAACGGCACCGTCTATGACATCCAGGCGCTGAACGTGCAGGTGAAGTGCGTCTTCACCAACACCGTGTCCACCGACGCCTATCGCGGCGCGGGGCGGCCGGAGACCGCCTATGTGCTGGAACGCCTGCTCGACCAGGGCGCCGCCGCCTTCGGCATCGGCCGCGACGAGATCCGCCGGCGCAACTACGTGACGCCCGAGCAGATCCCCTATGCGAATGCCGCCGGCAACGTGATCGATTCCGGCCGCTTCGCGGAGACGCAGGAGATGGCGCTGGCCCTGGCCGACTGGTCGCGCTTCGAAGGGCGCCGCGCCGAGGCCGCGTCACGCGGCAGGAAGCGCGGCATCGGCCTGGGCTATTTCATCGAGGCATCCGGCGGCCAGCCCTTCGAATGGGCGCGCGTGGCGCTGACTCCGGAGGGCCGTGCGAAGCTCACCGTCGGCACCTTCAGCCACGGCCAGGGCCACGAGACCGCCTATGCACAGGTGCTGAGCGAGAAGCTCGGCATCCCCTACGACAGCATCGACCTGATCCAGGGCGATACCGAGGTGGTGCAGAAGGGCGCGGGGACGGGTGGGTCGCGTTCGTCGCAGATGGGTGGCGTCGCGATCAGCCGCACAGCGACGCTTGTGCTGGACAAGGCCAAGCGCATCGCCGCGCACCTGTTGGAAGCCGGCGTCGCCGACATCGAATTCGCCGATGGCCGCTTCCGCGTGGCTGGCACCGATCTGTCGGTCGACTGGCCCGCCGTAATCGCCGCTGCGCATGACCCGGCGCGCCTGCCGGAAGGCGAGGCGCCGGGCCTCGACGAGAACCTGACCTACACCCGCGACACCGAATGCAACTTCCCCAATGGCTGCCACGTCGCGGAGGTCGAGATCGACCCCGACACCGGCGAGGTCGCGCTGGTGAACTACGCCGCGGTCGACGACGTCGGCGTGGTGATCAACCCGATGCTGGTGCACGGCCAGTGCCATGGCGGCATCATGTCCGGCATCGGTCAGGCCATGCTGGAGCACGCGCGCTACGACACCGAGAGCGGCCAGTTCCTCACCGCCACCTTCCAGGACTACTGCATGCCGCGTGCCGGCGATGCGCCGGCCTTCCGGCTCGGTCTCAACATCGTGCCGAACCCGTCCAACGACCTTGGCGTGAAGGGCGCGGGGGAGGGTGGGGCCTGCGGCGCGCCGCCGGCGATCGTCTCGGCGGTCTGCCACGCGCTGGGCGTGGCGCATATCGACATGCCGCTGACGCCCGAGAGTGTCTGGCGCGCACTCGGCCGCTGAACCCGTGGCGGTCGAATATGCGCGCGATGGCCTGCTGGGCGTTTTGACGCCGCAGGCCAACACCACGGTCGAGCCCGAACTCGCCATCCTGCTGCCGCCGCGCATGGCCATGGTGAATGCACGGCTGACCAGCGCGAAGCCAACCATTGCCGGGCGCCTGGTCGACTACGTGGACGGCCTCGATGCCGCAGTGACGCAGTTCGCCAATGCGCCGCTGGGGGCCATCGCCTTCGCCTGCACCGGCGCGTCCTATCTGGTGGGCGCGGCGGCGGAGGATGCCGCGGTGACCCGCATCGAGGCACGGTCCGGCGTGCCGTTCATCACCGCCGCGCGGGCCGTCTGCGATGCCTTCCACGCGCTGGATGCAAGACGTATCGGCCTGGTCTCGCCCTATCCGGCCGACTTGACCGAGGCCTCCGCGGCCTACTGGACATCGCGCGGCTTCACCGTAGGCCGCATCGTCGCCGCGGCGGCGCCGGATGCGGACTTCCACCCGATCTACGCCATGTCCGCCGGCAGTGCCGCCGAGGCCCTGTCCGGCATGGCCGGTGCGGGTGTCGACGCCATCATTCTGCTCGGCACCGGCATGCCGACCCTCAGGCCGATCCTCGACCACCCGGCGGTGGAAGGCGCGCCCGTCATTTCCTGCATGACCGCGCTCGGCTGGCGCAGCGTCACAGCGCTGCGCGGCGCCGAACCGGATGGCGCCACGTTGCGACGCTGGATCGATGGCGAGGGCTGGCGCGAGCGCTACGCCCACCGCATGGCGGGCTAGGGGCTTCGCGCCGGCGTCACGCCGATCATGGAATCGCGCGTCACCAGCTCTGCGAGACGCGCCTCGTCCCAGCCATCGGTTCCCGACGGGCGCGCCGGCACCACGAGGTAACGCAGCTCCGCATTGCTGTCGTGGACGCGCAATTCGACATCATCGGGCAGCACCGTGCCGAATTCCGCCAGCACGCCGCGCGGGTCGCGCACTGCCCGCGCGCGATAGGCACGCGACTTGTACCACGCCGGCGGCCGCCCGAGCACGCTGCGCGGATAGCAGGAGCACAGCGTGCAGACCACCAGGTTGTGCAGCCGGTCGGTGTTGAACAGCGCGGTCAAATCCCAGCTCCTCGACCGCCGCGCCGGCATCCGCCGCCAGCCGCGCGGCATAGCCCGCATCCGACCAGGCCTTCGCGACGACGCGCGCGCCATTGTGCGGGCCGCGCTGATCCATGCGCTCGATCTCGCTGCGGATTTCCTCCGCCGTGACGATGCCGCGCGCGACCAGCAGGTTGCGCATCGCCATGCCGCGCAGGCGCAGCGGCGGGACTTCGCTCAACGCCGCGTCGTCATCCTCCTGGTAGGGGTGGTGGTCGTGATCGTGGTCGTGGTCGTGGTCATGATGGTGGTGCCCCGCGGCCTCGCCCTCGACGCGATGCGCGCCGGCGGCGCGCAGCCGCGCTTCCTCCGCTTCCAGATCAGCCAGGCTCAACACGCCCTTCTCCACGATCAGCGAGGAGGTCGCGTGGATCCAGCGCTCGTAATACGGCAGCGCCCAGTAGGTCCGGCCATCGAGCTGTTCCTGCACGCGGCGGCTCTCGTCGGTGGTGAACAGATGCCGCCGGCGATCGGCGAGCAGCATGCGCAGCGCATCGGCTTCCTTTTCCCAATGCGCGGCGTGGTGTTCCTGCTGCGCGATCGGGGCGTCGAAGCGGCCGCCGGCATCGTGCGGCGCGTGATCGGGATGGGTCATGGCGTCCTCCGGTGTCCCGCATCGTGCCAGGACCAGCCCCGTCTCGACAGGGGGCCCCGCGGCCAGCATCCTCGGTGCGCTGACCGGGAGAAGCAGACCATGACCATGCTGAAACGACGCACTGCGATGGGCCTGGCGGGTGCCGTCATTGCCGGCACAACGCGCGCACAGCCCGCCTGGCCGGCGCGCGACCTGCGCCTGGTCTGCCCCTTCCCGCCGGGCGGCACCACCGACGTGGTCGCACGCCTGATGGCGACGGCCATGCGGGACCCGCTCGGCCGCACCATGGTGGTCGAGAACCAGCCGGGTGCCGGCAGCACGCTCGCCGCCGGGCGCTTCGCGCGGGAGGGTGACGACCACGCTCTGTTCCTCAGCCAGATCGCCTCCCACGCCATCGGACCCGCGCTGTATCGCAACCTGCCCTACGATCCGGAGGCCGATTTCCGCGCCGTCACGCTGCTGGTCACGGTGCCGAACGTGCTGGTGGCGAATCCGCGCAAGGTGCCCGATGGCGACATCCGCGCCTTCCTGCGGGAGGCGCGCGCCAAGCCGAACGAACGCAATTTCGCCTCGGCCGGCAATGGCACCTCCACGCATCTCACCGGCGAATTGATCGGCCAGCTCGCCGGCGCGCGCATCACCCACGTGCCCTACCGCGGCGCGGGGCCGGCGATGACGGCGGTGATCGGCGGCGAGGTCGATACGCTGATCGACAACCTGCCCACCGCCCTGCCGCAGATCCGCGGCGGGACGGTACGCGCGCTGGCCGTGACGTCGCGCACCCGCGTGCCCGAACTGCCCGACGTGCCCGCGCTGTCCGAACTCGGCGCCGAATTCGGGCTCGAAGGCTTCGAGGCCGAGGCCTGGTTCGGCCTGCACACGCATAAATCCGCCTCCGACGCCGTGGTCGCGCGCATGGCCGCCGCGGCGCAGGCCGCGCTGGCCGACCCGGCGGTGCGGCGCCAACTCGCCGAACGCGGCACCACGCCGCGCGGCGGCCCGCCCGCCACCTATGCGGCGCTGGTGACCAGCGAACGCGATCGCTGGCTGCGCGTGGTGCGCGACGGCAATATCCGCGTCGACTGACCCCTTTGACCGATACCGCCCGCCGGTCGATGCTGGCGACTCTGGAGGAAACCAACGCCATGCCCTATCCCTTTACCGCGGCCGACCTCGAGGCGCTGCGCCAGTGGGACACGCCCACCATCTGCAATGCGCTGGAGGTCGTGGCACCGCATCGCCGCGGCTACGGCTTCACCGTGCGGCCGATGACCGCGGTCGACCGCAAGCTGCCGCCGATCTGCGGCCTGGCGCGCACCGGCACGCAGCGCGCCGCCTTCCCCTCCGGCCGCAGCAAGGAGGCCGACAAGGCCACGCGGATCGCCTGGTACACCTATGTCGCGAATGCCGAATTGCCGACCGTGGTCTGCCTGCAGGACCTCGACGACACGCCCGGCGTCGGCGCCTTCTGGGGCGAGGTGAACAGCGCCGTCCACCTGGGCCTCGGCGCGCAAGGCGTGGTCACCAACGGCTCGGTGCGCGACCTCGACATGTTCGCCCCGGGCTTCCAGGGCATCGCCGGCGTGGTGAACCCCTCGCATGCCCATGTGCACATCGTGACGGTGAATTGCGACGTGACCATCCACGGCATGCAGGTGAAGCACGACGACGTGGTGCATGCCGACCTGCACGGCGCCGTGGTCATCCCGCATGACGTGGTGACCAAGATCCCTGCCGCGATCGACCTGCTGACGCGCAAGGAGAAGGTCATCCTCGACATGGCGCGTTCGCGCGGCTTCAACATCGACCGGCTGAAGGAAGCCCTCGCGCAGTCCGAGGATATCCACTGAGCGCACCGCGCGCGCCGCTATGTTCCGTGCTGCCCGGGTGGGTCGACCACTACGGGCACATGAACCTGGCCTACTACCTGGTGGCATTCGACCTGGCGACGGACGCGCTGTGGCCGTCGCTGGGGCTCGGGCCCGAATTCCGCGACCGCGGCCTGGGCACCTTCGCCGCCGAATCCTGGCAGGCCTACAATCGCGAAGTCACGCAGGGCGCGCCGCTGGCCTTCGACAGCGCGGTGCTGGACTATGATTCGAAGCGCCTGCTCTGCCGCCACACCATGCTCCACGCAACCGAGGGCTGGCAGGCGGCGGAGAACGAGGTGCTGTATTTATGCGTCGACCTCGCGGCACGGCGCGTCGGTACCTGGCCGGAGGATGTGCTGGCACGTTTCGCCGCGCACGCCACCGGCGGCGCGGCGAAGCGGCTCGCGCTGAAGCGTTAGTTCAGCCGGTCGCGGATCCGCTCGATCCCGGCCTCGGCGCATTGGTCATCCAGATGCCCGCCGGGCGCGCCGCCCACGCCGATCGCGCCGACCACTTCCTCGCCGGCGCGGATGGCGATGCCGCCGCCCACGATCAGGAAGCCCTGGATGTCCGGCAGGCGCGCGGCGGCGGGGTTGGTGCGCACGGTCTCCAGGATCTGGGTCGTGTTCATGCGCATGCTCGCGGCCGTGTAGGCCTTGTCGCGCGCCGAGACGACGGTGTGCGGCCCGGCGCCATCGGCGCGCAACAGCGCGCGCAGCACGCCGGACCGGTCCACCACCGCCGCGCTCACCCGGAAGCCGCGCCCGGCGCAGGCCTCGACCGCAGCCGCCACCGCTTCGACGGCGAGCGTCGCGCTGATGTTGCGCTCGGTGACCAGGCCCTGGGTGGCACCTGGCAGCGGCAGGAGAACCAGGCCGGCGAGCAGAAGCAGACGACGCATCGGGGCACCCTTTCGGCGCGCGGTGATGCGCCGGATGGTGCATCCGACCCGAACGGGCGGGAAGGGGGCATCACCCGCCATGGCGCACCGTGCCGCCGACCACGGTGGCCGTGACCTGCGCATCGCGGATCGCTGCCGGATCGCAGGCGAGGATGTCGGTGTCGAGCACCGCCAGGTCGGCCAGTTTCCCGACCTCCAGGCTGCCCTTCTCGTGTTCCTCCCGCTGCGCCCAGGCGCCGAGCGTGGTGTAGGCGGCCAGCGCCTGGTGCGGCGTGACCGCCTCCGCGATATCGAGGTCCGCGCCGGTCTGGCTGCGCCGCGTGACCATGGCGCCGATCGCGGTGAAGGGGTTCACCCGGCACACTGCGAAATCCGAATGCCCCGGCGCCGGGATGCCGGCGGCGATCAGGCTGCGATGCGGCCACATGTGCTGCATCGCCTCCTGCCCGCGATTGGCGACATAGGCTTCGCCGAGTTCGTCCATGAAGCCGGTCGCGGAGGAATCGACGAAGCCGCCGCGCTTGAGGCGGTCCAGGATGGGTGGCGTGACGTAGCAGCAGTGCTCCACGCGCATGCGGTGGTCGGGCACGGGGTGCGCGGCCAGCGCCGCTTCCATCACGTCCAGCGCGAAGTCGATGCCCCGGTCGCCCACGCCTTCGATCATCACCTGCAGCCCGGCCTTGTGCGCGGCGGTGGCGCGCGCGGTCAGGTCGTCCTTCTCGTACAGCAGCATGCCTGTGTTGGGCACCGGTTCGCCCGGCACCGGCGTGCCGATATACGGTCCCCAATAGGCCGCCGTGCGCCCCGAGGTGGAGCAGTCCGGGCACCATTCCACGCCGATCAGCCGCAGCCATTCGTCGCCAAAGCCCGAGCGGATGCCCGCGCCGATGAGGTGCGGGATCAGCGGTTCGTCGCGGCCGGACGCGATGATGCCCATCCGCATCCGCCAGCGTCCGTCGCGGCGCATCTGCTGGTAGGCGCGGATGGCCTTCGATGGGGTAAGCGAATTCGCGACGGATGTGATGCCGTGGCGCAGGCATTCGTCCTGCACCATCTCCATGCCCTCGGCGATGTCGGCCTCGCTGTCGGCACCGTGCACGGCGCCGAGGAAGACATGTGCCGCCGTCTCGCGCACCAGGCCGGTGAAGGCGCCGCTGGCAGGGTCGCGGTCGAAGGCACCGAAGGGCGGGTCGGGCGCATCGGGGGCCACGCCACAGGCCGCGAAGGCGGCGCGGTTGGCCAATCCCAGGTGCCCGTCGGTGCGCAGGATGAAGATCGGATGCCCGGCGGAGGCGGCATCGAGTTCATCCAACGTCGGGTAGCCGCCGCTCGCCCTCTCGTTCAGCCGGTAGAAGGCCCCCCAGCGCCCCGGCGGCAAGGCGCTGCACACGCGATGGATGGTCGCGAGCACGTCGGCGCGCGTCCGCACGCGGTCGGGCGAGAGCAGCGTCCAGGCGCGCAGCCGCACCGCGTAGGCATCCGGGTGCGCGTGGCTGTCGACGATGCCGGGAATCACACGCCGGCCCTCGGCGTTCAGCACGCGCGTGGCGGGGCCGATATGGTCGCGGATCGCGTCGCTGCTGCCCAGCGCGACGATCCGCCCGCCGATGGCCGCCAGCGCCGAGACCTCGGTCCCCGCCGGATCCATCGTCGCGATGCGGCCATCCAGCAGGACGAAATCGGCGTTCATGCGGCAGCCCTGTCGATGTGGTCGCGCAACCTGTACCAGCTGCCGACCAGCGGCAGGAACCAGTTCGGATTGCCGTTGTAGAAGGGCAGCGCGGGAAAGCGCAGGCCGTCCAGTGCGAAGGGCTCGTTCTCCGCCCCCGCGATCTTCAGCGCCGCGCGATGGCCGAGCCAGGTCGCCATGGCCACGCCCGACCCCTGGCAGCCGGCGGCGTAGTGGATGCCGCCCTGCACGCCGATATGCGGCAGGAAATCCGCGGTGAAGGCCACGTTGCCCGTCCAGGCATGGGTGATCTGCACATCCTTCAGCTCCGGGAAGACCGCGGTCATGAAGCGATGCAGCACCGGCGCGGCGGTGGCCGGGTCCGTGGGGCCGAAGCTCGCGCGCCCGCCCCACAGGATGCGGTTGCCGTAGGGCGAGGGGCGGAAATAGTTCAGCACCCGCTTGGTGTCGCTGATCATGCGGCGTCCGGGAAAGAACTTGTCGATCGCGTAGTGCGGCAGTTCCTCGGTGGCGATGATGTAGGACCCAACCGGGATCATCCGACGCGCCAGCCAGGGCATCGCGGACCGACCCTTCTCGTCGCGCGAATAGCCGTTGGTCGCGACCAGCACCGCGCCGGCGCGCAGCTGCCCGCGGTCGGTCGCCAGCCTGAAACCGGAACCCTCGCGCTTGATGGCCTTGACGCGCACGCCGTCGACCAGCCGGGCGCCGGCACGGTCGGCGGCCATCGCCAGGCCGCGCGCATACTTGCCCGGATGCAGGCTGCCGGAGGCATCCGCGACCATGCCGCCATGGTAGTGGTCGCTGCCCAGCGCCTCGTGCTGGCGTTCGCGCGGCAGCATGGCGGTCGGCAGGCCGGTGACCTCGGCGATGAAGTCGGCGCGTGCGGCCAGCGCCGCATAGTGCTTGCGCGTCCAGGCCGGCACGAAGCGGCCGCAGCGAACGTAGTCGCAGTCGATCCCCTCGCGCGCGATGGTCTCCTCGATGAAGGGGAAGGATGCCGAGGCGGCCTGCGCGATGGCCTTGGCACCCTCGGCGCCGTGCTTCTTCTCCAGCGCGCCGGAGGCCACCTTCAGCCCGCCCGAGACCATTCCGCCATTGCGCGAGGACGCACCCCAGCCGATGCGTTCGGCATCCAGCACCGCCACGTCATGGCCCAGCCGCCGCAGCGTCAGGGCCGCCGACATCCCCGCATAGCCGCCACCGACCACCGCCACGCCGACATCCGTCGGCAGGGTGCTGTCGCGCTTGGGTGGTTCCGCCGCCTCCCACCACCACGGGGTGGTCTTGAAGCCTGGCGCGAGGAGCGCCTGCGCAGAGGTCATTGCCGGATCAGCCTGCCCATGGTGAGATTTCCACGGGAGAGTTCACGCCGGCACGGCGGCAACCGCAAGTGGTGCCGCGCGGCGCTGCTGCACTCGGGCCATTTTCAACCCAGGCGCAAGCAACACGACCCGCCACGTATGAGGAGAGACGGTGATGCAGAGCTTCCAGCAGGATTGCGTGGACCTGGCCTTCCGCAGGCATCGGCGCGGGGAGGTCGACCGCCGCACGCTGCTCGCCGGCCTCGCCGCGCTGGGCGCCGGCGTGTTCGGCGGCAGCGAGGCGCTGGCCCAGGCGGCGCGGCAATTGGTGATGGTGAACTGGGGCGGCGTCGCCAACCAGGGCTTCGGCAATTTCTACGGCGCGCCCTTCGTCGCCGCCAATCCGGGCTGGACGGTGGCGCAGGACAGCACGGGACCGTCGGCCGGGCGGATCCGGTCGATGGTGGAAAGCGGACGCGTCACCTGGGACCTGTGCGATTCCTCGGCGACGTCGTCCTACCTGCTCGGCGGGCTGAACCTGCTGTCGCGCATCGACTACGCCATCGTGAACCGGGAGAACGTGATCGGGCCGACCTTCGCGCTGGACCACGGGGCCGCGCCGTATTCCTTCTCGAACGTGCTGGTCTATGACAGCAGCAAGTTCCCCACCGCGCCGACCGGCTGGGCGGATTTCTGGGACCTGCAGAAATTCCCCGGCACGCGCCTGCTGCGCCGTGACGCCGCCGGCACGCTCGATGCCGCGCAGATTTCGCTCGGCAAGGACATGGCGAACCTCTATCCGCTCGATGTGCGGGCATCCCTGGCGCGGGTGCGCGAGATCCGCCGCAACCTGGTATTCTGGACCGGTGGCGCGGAATCCGAGCAGTTCATCCGCACCGGCGAAGCCGTCATGGGCCAGATCTGGCATACCCGCGCCAAGGTGCTCGAACAGGAGAGCAACGGCCGGTTCAAGTTCATCTGGAACCAGGGGATCCTGCAGCCGGGCATCTTCGTCATCCCCCGCGGCAATCCGGGCGGCGAGATGGCGCAGCGGTTGCTGGCCTCGATGCTGGCGAACCCGGAACCGCAGGTCGAATTGCTGAAGTTCCTCGGCAACGGCCCGACCAACCCGCGCGCGGCCGCCCTGGTGCCCGAGGAATTCAAGCGCTTCAACCCGACGGAACCCGCCAATGCCCGCGTGCAGGTGGCGCAGAACGGCCGCTGGTGGGGCGAGAACTACGCCCGCGTGAACGCCGACTATATCGACATGGTCACCGGCTGAGCGCAGGCTTGTTGCGGCGCAACAAGCGGCAGGAGGCTGCGTGATCCTGGTGGTGAAGTCGGGCGGCGAGGCAGCCCTGCCGGAATGGCAGGCCTGTTTCGCCGAGGTGGCGCCGCAGTTGTCGCTGCGCTGGTGGGACGACCCGGCGCTCGACCCCGCCAGCGTGGACTACGCGCTGGTCTGGGACCCCGAGCCGGGGCGGCTTGCGCGCCTGCCGCGGCTGCGCGCGATCTTCGGATCGGGTGCCGGCGTTGATGGCATCGCCGCCGATCCGCATTTGCCGCGCGGCATCCCGCTGGTGCGCTGCGTGCCGCCGGAAGCCACGCAGCGCATGGGCGAATTCGTCGCCTGGGCGGTGCTGTCGTTGACCAAGGATGCGCGCCGCATGGCGATCGCGCAGGCGCGCGGGGCCTGGGACTATTTCGAACCGCCCTTCGCCGCGGCCGCCCGCACCGTCGGCATCATGGGCCTGGGCGCGATGGGGCTGCGCAGCGCGACGATGCTGCGCGCGCTGGGCATTCCGGTGGTGGGCTGGTCGCGCACGCGCAAGGCGCTGGACGGGGTGGAATGCTTCGCCGGCGCAGCGGGGCTGCCGGGTTTCCTGGCGCGCTGCGACGTCCTGGTCTGCCTGCTGCCAGCGACAGACGAAACCCGCGGCATCATCGCTGCGCCGCTGCTCGCCAGCCTGCCGCGCGGCGCCGGCCTTGTGCAGGTCGGGCGCGGGGTGCAACAGGTGCTGCCGGACATCGTTGCGGCGCTCGACAGCGGGCAACTGTCCGGCGCGGTGCTCGATGTCTTCGACCCCGAGCCGCTGCCGGCCGACAGCCCCGCCTGGGCGCATCCGCGCATCACCGTCACGCCGCATGTCGGCAGCCTGCCGAGCCGCCTCGAACGCGCGCGCTACGTCGCCGACTGCATCACGCGCTTCGAGCGCGGCGAGACGCTGCCCAACCTCTACGACCCCGAGCGAGGCTACTGATGCCCCTGCCGCCCCCGCCGGTGAAGCCGGACCCGAACCGCATCCAGACCGAGCAGGAGGTGCGCGAGGACCTCGCCGCCGCCTACCGCCTGGTGGCGCATTTCGGCATGACCGACCTGGTCTTCACGCACCTGTCGGCGCGCCTGCCGGGCGACGGGCATCGCTTCCTGGTCAACCCCTACGGCCTGTTGTTCGAGGAAATCACGGCGTCCTCGCTGGTGGTCGTCGATGCCGATGGCGAGCCGGCGCAGCCCACCGATTGGCCGGTGAATCCGGCCGGCTTCGTCATCCATTCCGCCGTGCATCGCGCACGCGCCGATGCCATGTGCGTCATGCACACCCACACACTGGCCGGCATGGCGGTGGCGGCGCAGACCGGCGCGCTGCTGCCGATCAACCAGATGAGCATGGAGTTCGACGGCCGTGTCGCGCTGCACGACTACGAGGGCATCGCCGACGACGACAACCTGTCGGAACGCGACCGGCTGGTGCAGGACATGGGCGACCGCCCCTGCATGATCCTGCGTCACCATGGGCTGCTGACCGTGGGCCACACGGTCGCCGAGGCCTTCTACTGGATGTATTACCTGGAGCAGGCGTGCCGCATCCAGTTGGCGGCGCAGTCCTCCGGTGCGCCCTTGTCCGTCCCGCCGGCGCCGGTGGTGCGCCGCGCGCGGGACCAGTTCGGCACCGGCCCCACCAAGGGCTGGCTGCCGTGGCAGGCGTTGCGCCGCAAGCTCGACCGCGAGCAGCCGGACTACGTTTCTTGAGCGCGGCCGGCCATGCGCTCGCGCTGCGCGGGCTGACCAAGCGCTATGGCGACTTCACCGCGGTGGACGATGTCTCGCTCGAGGTCGCGCAGGGGGAATTCCTGACGCTGCTCGGCCCGTCCGGTTCGGGCAAGACCACCATCCTGATGGCGGTGGCGGGCTTCGTCGCGCCGAGCGCCGGCTCCATCCTGCTGGATGGGCGGGAGATCACGCCGCTGCCCCCGGAAAAGCGCAACTTCGGCATGGTCTTCCAGGGCTATGCCCTGTTCCCGCACATGACGGTCGCCGAGAACGTGGCATTCCCGCTGCGCGTGCGCGGCCTGTCGCGGGCGGATCGCGATACGAAGGTGCGCGCTGCGCTGGACCTGGTGCAGCTGGGCACCTTCGCCGATCGCCTGCCGAAGCAGCTCTCGGGCGGGCAGCAGCAGCGCGTCGCCCTGGCAAGGGCGCTCGTGTTCGACCCCAACCTGCTGCTGCTGGATGAACCGCTCTCGGCGCTCGACAAGAAGCTGCGCGCGGAACTGCAGGAGGAACTGAAGGCGCTGCACCGCCGCGTCGGGCGCACCTTCATCAATGTCACGCATGACCAGGAGGAGGCGCTGTCGCTGTCCGACCGCATCGCCATCCTCAACCACGGCAAGCTGATCCAGTCGGGTGCGCCGGGCACCCTCTATGAAGCGCCGCGCACGCGCTTCGTCGCCGACTTCCTCGGCAAGTCGAATTTCCTGGAAGGCACGGTGCAGGGCGCCGATGCCGATGGCTTCGTGCTCGCGGCCGGGCCGGACCGGCTGCGCGTGCGCCTGCCGGCCGGCAGCGCGGTGCCGGCTGAAGGGTCGCGCCGCCTGCTCTCCCTGCGGCCGGAGAAGATCAGCCTGCTATCCGACGGCGAGGCGGCGGACAACACGGTGGACGGCCGCATCCTGGCCTGGTCCTACCTCGGCGCCGGCTTCGCATTGCGGGTGGCAACCCCCTCGCTCGGCGAAATCCGCGCGGTGCTGCCCGCCTGGCAGGCCGCCATCGCGCCTGCCGAAGGATTGCCGGTGCGCCTGGGCTGGTCCGCCGACGCCGCAGTGCCGGTCGAGGACGACGCGCCATGACCGCCGCCGGGCGTCCGGGGATCGGCTGGTGGCTGTTGATCCTGCCCGCACTGCTGCTGCTGCTGGTGTTCTATATCGGCCCTATCCTGCAGGTGCTGGCGATCAGCGTGACCGAGCCCGAACCGGGCCTGGGCAACTACGAACGCATCTTCACATCGGAATCGGTGCAGCGGGTCATCATCACCACGCTGCGCATCTGCCTCATCACCACCGTGCTGGCGCTGCTGCTGGGCTATGGCATCGCCTATACGATCACGCTGGCCTCGCCGCGCGCGAAGGGGTGGTGGATCCTGGCGGTGCTGGTGCCGCTGTGGATTTCCGTGCTGGTGCGCGCCTTCGCCTGGGTCACGCTGCTGCGCCGCCAGGGGCTGGTGAACAACACGCTGATCAATGCCGGGGTCATCACCGAACCGCTGCCGCTGGTGTGGAACGAATTCGGCATCATCGTCGGCATGGTGCACTACATGGTGCCCTTCGCCGTGCTGCCGATGCTGGCTTCGATGCGCGAGATCGACCCGCGGCTGCTGGCCGCCGCGCGCGGCCTGGGGGCGTCGCGCGGGCAGGTGTTCCGCCAAGTCTTCCTGCCGCTGTCCAAGCCGGGAATCCTGGCCGCCTGCGTGCTGGTCTTCATCTTCTCGCTGGGCTTCTACATCACGCCGGCGATCCTGGGCGGCGGCAAGACGCTCATGGTCGCCGAATGGATCAGCCTGCAGATCCTCGACCTGATCCGCTGGGGGCTGGGCACCATGATGGCGACGATGCTGATCTTCGCCATCATCGCCACGCTGGTGGTGTTCTCGCGCATCGTGGACCTGCGGCGCATCTTCGGATCGGGGGCCTGACGCGATGGACGGTATCCATCCCACCGGACCCGCGGCGCGGGGCCTGGCCTGGGCCACGGCGCTGTACCTGGTGCTGCCGATCCTGATCATCGTGCCGGTCGCGCTGACCGACCAGCGATACCTGTCGCTGCCGCAGGATGGCATTTCCTTCCAGCATTTCCGCACTGTGTTCGCCTCGCCGGAATGGCTCGGGTCGATCTGGCAGTCCTTCATCATCGCGGTGTGCGCGACGGTGCTGTCGGTGGTGGCGGGTACGCTCTGCGCCATCGGCTGCTGGCGCATCTCGCGCCGCGCGACCGACCTGGTGCGCGTGCTGATGCTGCTGCCGCTGATCATCCCGTCCATCGTCTACGCCATCGGGCTGTACCGGTATTTCGGGCCGCTCGGGCTGCTCGACCGCTTCGCCGGCGTGGTGATCGCGCATGGGGTCACCGGCATTCCCTATGTCGTCATCACCGTCTCGACCGCGCTGGCGGCTTTCGACCCGCGGCTTGAGCAGGCAGCACGCGGCATGGGCGCCTCGCTGTCGCAGACGCTGCGCTGGGTGATCCTGCCGCGCATCGCGCCGGGCATCTTCTCCGGGGCGATCTTCGCCTTCATCCATTCCTGGGATGAACTCGTGATGGTCCTGTTCATCGCATCGCGCGATGTGTTCACGCTGCCGCGGCGCATCTGGGACGGCATCAACGAGAACCTGGACCCGGCCATGGCGGCCGTCGCCGTGCTGCTGGTGCTGTTCACCACGCTGCTGCTGATGGCCGACCGCGCTCTGCGGCGGCGCAGCGAAGGCTGATGTCACCAAGGGAGGAACGCGCCATGTCGAGCGCGATGAGCGAATTCGACCACCGCTACAACATGCTGATCGAACGCTTTGCGTCCGAGCCGGAGCCGCCCTTCAACAGCCCGTCCGAACAGGTTGCCGGCTGGGGCCGCCGCTGGGGTTGCACCAACGATATCGGCCGCCTGCGCGTGGTGCTGATGCACCGCCCTTGCCCGGAGATGGCGGTGCTCGACACGCTACCGCTGATCCCCGAACTCGGCGCCCATGGCGATCCCGCCACCGGCGCCTATTGGCGCGGCGAGGTCATCCCCTCGCTGGCTGAACAACAGGCCCAGCACGACGCGCTGGCGACCGCGCTGCGCGAGGAAGGCGTCGAGGTGGTGATGCTGAACGCCGCCGCCCCCGGCCGCCACAAATCCATCTACACGCGCGATTCCTGCATCGCCGTCGATGGCGGCGCCGTCGTCACCCGCATGGGCCCGCGCATTCGCCGCGGCGAGGAACGCCCCGTCACGCAGACCCTCGCCGCGCTCGGCATGCCGATCCTGCGCACCATCAACGGCACCGGCCTGATGGAGGGCGGGTCCTTCGCCTATATCCGCCCCGATGTCGCGGTGGTCGGCGTCTCCTCCCGCGTCAACGAGGAAGGCGCGCGGCAGTTGGAGGAGGTGCTGGCCGTCCAGGGCACGCGCCTGGTCCGCGTGCAGATCCCCGGCTATCGCCTGCATATCGACGGCGCCTTCGTCATGATCCACCACGATGTCGCGCTGGTGAATCCGTCCACGCTGCCCTTCGTCTTCATGGAGGAACTCAGGCGCCTGGGTATCCGCATGATCCCGCTGAATCACCAGGACCCGTCCTGGGCCATCAACTGCCTGGCGGCGGCGCCCGGCCGCGTGCTGATGAGCGACCAGGTCGGGCCCCGCACGCAGGACGCGCTGGACAAGGCGGGCATCAGCGTGCGGCTGGTAACCTACGACAAGGTGTACCTGGGTGGCGGCGGCATCCATTGTTCCACCGCGCCGCTGGTGCGCGATCCGGCCTGACGGCTTGCATCGACGGGCATCGTCCCCCGTCAGGCGATACCATCGGATCGCGGGTTGTCCTGCGGCAGCGCCGCCAGCACCGCCTCCGCCGCCGCGGCGGAGGGCAGGCCCTCCGGCGCACGCAACTGCGCCAGCACCTCCGCGAAGCCGGCACGCTGCGCCGCCGCGACGGCGGGGTCGAGCATCGGGCGCAGCAGCGCCTCGGCCAGCGCGTCCGGCGTGCAATTCTCCTGGATGCGCTCCGGCACCACCTCGCGCTCCGCCAGCAGATTCACCAGCGAGGCATGCGGCACCTTCACCAGCCGCCGCACGATCGCCGCCGTCAGCGCATTCACGCGATAGCCGACCACGTGCGGAATGCCCGCCACCGCCATCTCCAGCGACGACGTGCCGGACTTGATCAGTCCCGCCCCGCCCGAAGCCGCCACCGCGGCGAAGGCATCGTGCTTCGCCTCGTTGCCGTCGAGCAGGATCGGCGCGGCCGGCCACGCGGCGGCAGCGGCGCGCACCGCCTCGGCCACGATGGGCGCGACCGGCAGCACCGGGCGCAGCCCCGGCAGGCGTTCGGCGGCGATCCGCAGCGCCGCGCCGAAAACCGGCAGCAGGCGCTGCGCCTCCATCCGCCGGCTGCCGGGCATGACGATGACCGGGCGCTCGCCCTCGGCCAGCGCATGCGCCGCACGGAACCGCGCCGCATCGCCGGCATCGGCACCGCTTTCCAGCACCGGATGGCCCACGAAGGTCACGGGAATGCCGGCGGCTTCGAAGAAGATCGGCTCGAAGGGCAGCAGGCACAGGATGCGATCCACCTTGCGCCGCAGCTTCACCACGCGGCCCGGCCGCCAGGCCCAGACCTGCGGTGCCACGTAATGCACGATGGGCTGGCCGATCGGGCGCACCATCTCCGCCAGGCGCAGCGTGAAGCCGGGGCTGTCGATGGTGACGATCACGTCCGGGCGGCGCGCCGCGACATCGGCCGCCGCATCGGCCAGCAGGCGCTTCAGCCGGAACACCTTGGGCAGCACTTCCAGCAGCCCCATCAGCGCGATTTCGCGATAGTCGAACAGGCTGGCCACGCCCTGTTCCGCCATGCGCGGCCCGCCGATGCCGGAGAACTCCAGCTCGGGCCGGCGCGCCCGCAGCGCCGCGATCAGCCGTGCGCCCAGCACATCGCCGGAGGCCTCGCCGGCCACCACATGGATCAGCGTCATGCGAACACCGCCGGGGCAGGGCGTGTGAACGGCGCGCGCGGCCAGTCGCGATGGTTGCGCACCTGGCCTTCCTCGCGCACGCGCTCGATCCGCGCGGGGTCGAGTTCGCAGAACACCCATTGCTCGATATCCGGCGTGCCGCGCGCCAGCACGCCGTCCTCCGGGAAGCCGCGATCCACCGGCCCGAACACCGCCGCATGGCCGCGGTTCACATCCAGCGCGGCCGACCACGCCGCCGCGCCGACGGTCGGCGTGATGGCGACGTAGCACTGGTTCTCCATGGCCCGCGCCGCCGCGCCGATCGCCACGCGGTTGAAGCCATGCACGGTGTCCGTGCAGGACGGTGCGAGCACCAGCCAGGCGCCGGCCTCCACCTGGGCGCGCACATGCTTCGGAAACTCGACATCGTAGCAGATGGAAATGCCGATCCGCCCCCAGGGCGTGTCGAACACGCAGGGATCGGCGCCCTGCGAGACGCCCCAGCGTTCGGTCTCGAAGCGTGTCATGGCGCGCTTGTCCTGGAACGCCATGCGCCCATCCGGGGCGATCAGCGGCGCGCGGTTCACCACCGCGCCTCCGGCCCCACGCATCGGCAACGTGCCGGGCAGCAGCCACACGCCCAGCCGCCGCGCCGCCGCGCGCATCGTCGCCAGGATATCCGGAGCGGCTGCGACCATCGCGGCGAGTTCGCGCGCCTCGTCGGTGGCCTCGCCGCCGACCAGCGCGGCACCGAGTTCCACGCAGGCGTATTCCGGCAGCACCAGCAGGTCGGCCCCCGCGCGCCCGGCCTCGATCCTCGCCTCCAGCGCCCGCGCGAAATCCGCCACCGACCCCGGCCGCCCCACCCCGTATTGCAGCAGACCCAGCCTGACCGGCGCGTTCACAGCGGGTCCTTCACCCAGAAGCCGAGCGCATGCGGCGTCTCGCGATCGTCGCCGGCTTCCTTCCAGTCGAACACCACCGCGATATCCGCGCGTCGCCTGTAGCCGCGCTTCGTCCAGAACGCGTCGAGCGGCCGGTAACCCGGCGGTGTGCGCGGATCGTTCACGTTGCGCACCACCGCGCAGAACGCGGCGCCAGACAGTCCCAGTACGCGCGCATGGGCCTCGCGCTCGGCAAAAAACCGCACGCCCGCGCCGCGGCCGCGGTATTCGGGCAGCAGCACGCTTTCGCCGAAATAGCAGAACGACGCGGGGTCCATGCCGCGGCCGCGGAAGGCGGCCTGCACGCGGGCATTCGCCTCGGCCATGGGTTGGCAGGTGGCGCAGCCCACCGCGCGGTCGCCGTCGATCGCCGCGATCACCGCCGCCCCGGGGCTTGCGGCATAGGCCGCCAGGTAGCGTTCCTCGTAGCCCGCCTCGCCCTCGTACAAGTAAGGCCACTCCCGGAACACCGCGATGCGCAGCCCGGCCAGCCGCGGCAGCCAGGCGCGCAGCGCGTCGCCCTGCAGCGTCTCGAAGCGAAGTCCGTCGTCGGCCATGTGGCGATGCATAGGGGTGCGCGCCGCAGCCGGGAAGGGCCCTGCGTGAGCGGCCGATCCACCGCTTCGGCGATTCCGCCGCCACCGGCCGGGTGCTAGCGGTCGCGCACCACCCGGAAGCCGCCGAAGGCAAAGCGGTCCGCCGCCCCCCCGCGCACGCGGTTGCCGGCGCGCACATACCAGGGCAGGTGGCTCCAGGACCCGCCGCGCATGGCGCGGGTCGAGCAGTCGCCCGCGACCCGTGCATTGCCGTTCGGCGGCTGGCCTTCCAGCGACGGGTTCAGGCAGTCCTGCGCCCACTGCCAGACATTGCCCAGCATGTCGTAGAGGCCGAAGGCATTGGGCCGGAAGCTGCCGCCGGGCGCGGTGTAGACGTGATTGTCGGTGCAGCGGAAGGTGAAGGCCGGCCGGCGATCCAGGTTCAGCGCGTTGGCCAGCGTCAGGTCCGCGACATTGGCGAACTGGCACGCGGTGGTGCTGCTGTCGCCCCAGAACCGCGCGGAGGTGGTGCCCGCGCGCGCCGCGAATTCCCATTCGGCCTCGCTGGGCAGGCGATAGCGCCGGCCCGCCTTGCGGGTCAGCCAGGTCGTGTAGTTGTTGGCGTCCTCCCAGCTCACGCAGACCACGGGGTGGTCGTCGGTCTGCGGGAAGCCGGGATCGCGCCAGGACAGGCCCGGGCGCTCCAGGTATTCGTAGGTCGCGCCGTTGTTCACGAAGGTCCAGCAGCCGTTGCCGGGCTCGAAGCCGGTCTCGGCGACATAGGCGGCGAATTCCCCGCGCGAGACGGCGCGCAGGCCGATCGCGAGGCCGGGCGCGATGATGACGCGCAATTGCGGCGAGGACCGGCCGCGCACATCGGCCGGCACGCCCTCGCGTTCTTCCTCGATGGTGGGCGCGCCCATGGTGAAGGACCCGCCGGACAGCATGACCATCTCGGGACATTCCGGGCACTCGCGGAACGGCGTGCGGGAGGCCGGCTGGGCCCAGGCCGGCGCGACGGACAGCAGCGCGGCAAGCAAGACACCCGCCAGAACAGACAGGGCGCGGGTGGGCTTGGCTGCGTGCATTCGAACCTCCCGATGGGGATCGCAGCGTAACGCACAGGCATGAGGAAATGGTAGCGGTGCATTGATCATTGAACGGTGATCGTCGTTTTTTCTGCGTTGCCCTACCGAGGCGGGCGCGGCCCCACGCGACCGCATCCAGTGACGGGTTGTAGAGAACGACGACCCATCATGACTTGTAGTCGGTGTCTCAAGTCCAGGTTGCCAGCATGGCGGGTGAATGCCGGGCGCGCTGCACGTTCCGGAGGACGAGCGGCCATTCCCCACCCGCCTGGGGCGGGTCGCCGCGTTACGCGCCGTACAGCGCCTTCGGGTCGACCAGCGGCATCGCGATCTCGGCAAGCGCGTCGTCGCGGATGGCGCGGAAGAAGCAGTTGCGCCGGCCGGTGTGGCAGGCGACGCCGGTCTGGTCGACCAGCGCCAGCAGCGTGTCGCCGTCGCAATCGATGCGCAGATCCACCAGGCGCTGCACCTGGCCGGAGCTCTCGCCCTTGCGCCACAGCCCGCCGCGCGACCGCGAGAAATAGCAGACGCGCCCGGTCGCCAGCGTCTCGGCCACCGCCTCGGCATTCATCCAGGCCATCATCAGCACCTCCCCGGTATCGTGCTGCTGTGCGATGCAGGGCACGAGGCCGGCGGCATCGAAGCGCAGCGCATCGAGGAAGCGGGCGGTGGTGTCGGCACTGGTCATCCCCAGATGATACGGTATCAACGGGACCGGAGGCGAGGATCACCCATGCCGGATGCGGCGGCACGCGAAACTGCCTTGCAGGAAGCCGAGCGGGCCTGCCTGCGCCGCGGCGCGCAGCTCACGCCGCTGCGCCGCCAGGTGCTGGAATTGGTGCTGCAGGCGCAGGCCCCGGTCGGTGCCTATGCCTTGCTCGACCGGCTGAAGGCCCACCGCCCGGGCGCGGCGCCGCCCACCGTGTATCGCGCGCTGGATTTCCTGCTGGAACACGGGCTGATCCACAAGGTCGAGCGGCTGAACGCCTTCATCGGCTGCACCGATGCCGGGCATGGCCACGCGCATGACCACGGCCATCCGCACCAGTTCCTGATCTGCCGGACCTGCGGCGCCACCGCCGAGATCGCCGACCACGCGGTCTCCCACGCCATCGAATCGGCGGCGCGGCGCGCCGGCTTCACGCTGGCGCAGGCGACGGTCGAGATCGAGGGCACCTGCGCGCGCTGCGCTGCCGCCTGATCGCGGTGCGGTTTGGCTGCGCGTCCCGCGCATGCGGGCATCGTCCCGGCGCTTTGCGATGGGTCATTGTGGGGGGTGTCGGCGGGGCTAGTGTGTCGCCGATGCCAACATGGCCAGGGGCCATCCCGCCCCGGGCAAGGAGGACGACAGCAGCCATGCATTCCCTGAATCCGATCCGCGCCCTGCGCCGGGGGGGGCTTGCCCTCGCCGTCGCCGGCTGCGCCCTTGCTGCCCAGCCGGCTGCCGCACAAGCACAATCGGCCGGGCCCGTCTTCAGCACCGGCGAACTCGCCCGCGCCTGCGGCCCGGCGCCGGGTGATGCCAATGCGCTCGCCTCGCGCTCGGTCTGCTACGCCGTGATGGTCGCCGTGGGCCAGTCGCACGCGATCTACACCAGCGGCCCGCGGGCTGCGCGGCCTGTCTTCTGCCTGCCTGATCCTTCGCCGACGCTGGAGCAGATCTCGGCGCGCTTCGTGTCCTGGGCGGCCGCGAACCCGCAGCATGCCGGGACGCGCGCGGCCGAGGGCGTGCTGCGCTTCGGCGCCGCCACCTATGCCTGCCCGCCGCCGGCCGCCGCGGCGCGCCGGCGCTGATCGGAAGGAGCACAAGATGACCAAGAATACGCATCTCCGCCTCGCCGCGTTGCTGGTGGCAGGGCTCGGCCTCTCCGCCTGCGCGGGCATGACTGATTCGCAGCGTTCCACCGCCACCGGGGCGGGGATCGGTGCGCTCGGCGGCGCCGCGATCGGTTCGCTGTCCGGCAATGCCGGAATGGGTGCGCTGATCGGTGCCGGCGTCGGCGGCGCCTCCGGCTTCGCGATCGAACGCGGCCGGCGCTGAGACCGCCCTTGCGCCGTGCGCGGCGCGCGTCACGGCGAAGCGCGCGCGAACCAGCCCCGCCGCGCGCGGCGTGAATGCAAAGGCCCGCCACGCGCCTGAGCGGCGCGTGGCAACGACCGCATGCGGTGGGCGTTAGCCTTCTGGACCCCCGGAAGGACTTCGCGATGCCCCATGTCGAGACGCGCGACGGCACCCGCATCTACGTCAAGGAATGGAACGGCGGGGGACGACCGGTCGTCCTCCTGCACGGCTGGCCCCTGAATGCGGACAGCTGGGACGACCAGGCGCTGTCGCTCGCTGCGGCCGGGCATCGCGTCCTGGCCTATGACCGGCGCGGCTTCGGCCGGTCGGACCAGCCCTGGACCGGCTACGAGTATGACGGGTTGTCGGACGACCTCGCCGACGTCCTGGAGGCGACCGGCGCTGCGGATGCTGCGCTCGTGGGGTTCTCCATGGGTGGCGGCGAGGTGGCTCGCTACATGTCCCGGCATGGCGGCAAGGGGGTGCGGCAGGCGGTGCTCGTCTCCTCGATCGTGCCCTATGTCCTGCAGACGCCCGATAATCCGGACGGCGTGCCCGCCGAGCAGCTCGATGAGATGACGGTCCAGATGAAGACGGATCGCGCTGCGTTCTTCACGACCTTCCTCAAGCAGTTCTACGGGTCGGGCGTGATCTTCCAGTCGGTCAGCGACGAGGTCCTGCAATGGACGCATAACCTGGCGATGATGGCCGGCCTGCATCCGACGCTGGCCTGCGCCAAGGCCTTCGCGACAACCGATTTCCGGACCGAACTCACGGCCTTCACCGTGCCGACCCTCATCATCCACGGCACCAGCGACGCCACGGTGCCGATCGACGCATCGGCCCGCCCCGCGGCGCGCGGCATCCCGCAGGCGACGCTGCGCGAATACGAGGGCGCGCCGCACGGCCTGAACGTCACGCACAAGGACCAACTGTCGCAGGACCTGCTGGCGTTCCTCGGGCGTTAGCAGCCACGGACCGCGGGGGCGGCGCGCCGCCCCCCGGGCGGATCACCTGGGCAGCGTGGCCAGCCCCTGCTCGAGGTCCGCGATCAGGTCGCCCACATCCTCGAGCCCGATATGGATGCGCATTGTCTGCCCACCCAAATCGTCGCTGGTCGCGGTGCGCGTGATGAAGCCGGTGGTGGGCAGTGCGAGGCTCTCATACCCGCCCCACGACGCCCCGATGCCGAACAGCGTCAGGCTGTCGATCAGCCGGAACAGGTCGGCCTCGGTATAGGCCGGCTGCAGCACGACGCCGAACAGGCTGCACGACCCGCGGAAGTCCCGCGTGAACAGCGCGTGTTGGGGATGCGAGGGCAGGCCCGGATGCAGCACGCGCTGCACTTCGGCGCGTGTCTCGAACCAGCGCGCGACCTCGAGCCCGCTCCGCTCCTGGTGCTTCAGGCGCACCGGCATGGTGCGTGCGCCGCGCAGCGCCAGCCAGCAATCATCGGGCGCGGCGAAATGCCCCATCTGCCCCGCTGCGGTGCGGACCTTGAGGTAGTCTTCCTCGGTGTTCGTGGTGATCGAGCCCAGCAGCACGTCGGAATGCCCGCCGACATACTTGGTCAACGCCTGGATCGAGACATCGACGCCGTGCTCGAAGGGCATGAAGTTGTGGATGCCCCAGGTGTTGTCCATCATCACCGTGCAGCCGCGCGCATGCGCCGCGCGGGCGATGGCCGGGATGTCCTGCAGTTCGAAGGTGTGGCTGCCGGGGCTCTCGGTATAGACGACCTTCGTGTTGGGCTGGATCAGCGCGGCGATCTCGGCCTCGCCGATCGTGGGATCGTAGAAGGTGGTCGCGATGCCGTAATTCGCGAGCAGGCCGTTCGCGATGTTGCGCGCCGGGCCATAGACGCTGTCGGGCATCAGGCAGTGGTCGCCCGTTTTCAGATACGCCATCAGCGGCACCGTCACGGCCGCCAGGCCCGTGCCGACCAGCACGCAGCGGGTGCCGCCCTCGATCTCGCAGATCACGTCTTCCAGCGCGTAGTGGGTCGGGCCGCCGGCGGTGCCGTAGGTCATCACGCGGTTGAAGCGGTCCTTGGCGAAGTCGCGCCGCGCCTGGGCCGAGGGCATCAGCACGGTCGACCCGCGATGCACCGGCGGGTTCACGAAGCCATGCGCGCGCGTGCCGGCTCGGCCGGCATGGGACATGCGGGTGGCGAAGGCCTGCGCCTTGTGCGGGGGGGCGTGGTCGTCGGGCATGGTCAGGCGCTCTTCTGCTTGGTGGTTTCGGGGCGCGATGCCCATTCGGTCCAGGATCCGTCATAGACGGCGGGTTCGGGAAGCCCGGCGCGCACCATGCCGAAGGCCAGCACGCAGGCCGTGACACCCGACCCGCAGGAGGTCACGACAGGCTTGCCGCCGGTCGCCCCCGCCGCGGCGAAGATGGCGCGCAGCGTGGCGGGGTTCTTGGCCTTGCCGTCGGGCCCGGCGATCTCGCTGACCGGCACGTTGGCCGCACCCGGCATGTGGCCGGAGGGCAGGCCCGCGCGCGGTTCCGGCGCGGTGCCGTCGAAGCGGCCCTTGGCACGCGCATCGATCACCAGCGCCGAGCCGTCCTGCACGATGCGCTTCACATCGCCGATGCCGGCCAGCATGGCGGCGCGGAAGTCCGGCACGAACTGCGCGGGCGCCGGGGCAGGGGCCTCGCCCGTCTCGACCGGCCGGCCTTCCTTCACCCAGGCCGGCAGCCCGCCATCCAGCACGGCCACCCTGTCGTGCCCGAACAGCCGCATCATCCACCAGCCGCGCGGGGACCCGCGCAACCCGTGCTGGTCATAGAACACCACCCGCGTGCCGTTCGAGACACCGAGCGCGCCGACCATCCGCGCAAACTTCGCCGGCGTGGGGACCATGTGCGGCAGGTCGGTCTCGTCGTCGGCGATCTTGTCGATGTCGAAGAGCCGCGCGCCCGGGATGCGCGCCGCGCGAAACGCATCGTGCTTGTTGCCTGGTTCGTTCGGCAGGAAGGTCGAGCAGTCGAACACCACCAGGTCCGGCTTGCCCAATTCCCCCGCCAGCCATTCGGTCGAGACCAGCATGTCCATCCGCGTCACTCCCCTGCCAGCACCAGCGTCACGCGCCGGTTGGCCTTGCCCTTGTTCTCGATCTTCGCGACTTCGACGCGTCCGATCTCGCCCGTGCTGCGCACATGCGTCCCGCCGCAGGGCTGCAGGTCCACCGGCGCCGCGGCATCGCCGATGCGCACCAGGCGGATGCGTCCCGACCCGCGCGGCGGCTGCACCGACAGCGTGCGCACCAGGGACGGGTTGGCGTCGAGTTCCGCCTCGCTGATCCAGGTATCGCTCACCGCGTGGTCGGCCGCGACCAGCGCGTTGAGCGCGTCCGTCAGCGCCTCCTTGGTCGGTGGCTCCGGCAGGTCGAAGTCGAGCCGCGCCTTCTCCACCGCGATCTGCCCGCCTGTCACCCCGGCGCCCGGGATCAGGCTGCACAGCAGGTGCATGCTGGTGTGCAGGCGCATGAAGCGGTGGCGGCGATCCCAATCCAGCACGGCCGTCACCGCCGCACCGGGCGCCGGCAGCGCCGTACCGGGCGCGGGCATGTGCAGCACGGTGTCGTCCGGGCCCTTGACCGCCTCGGTGATCGCGCATTCGCCGCCGGCCCAGCGCAGCACGCCGCCATCGCCTGGCTGCCCGCCGGCGCGGGCGTAGAAATTCGTGCGGTCCAGCACCACGCCCTCGGGCGAGGCCACCACCACGCGCGCGGTGATCTCCCGCGCATAGGCATCGTCGCGATACAGCAATTCGGTGGGCATTCAGGCGGTCCAGTCGTTGAGAAGTGCCGCGCGCCGGCGCGCGAAGCCGGACAGGCACAGCGCGCCGGTGGCGTTCGACATCCGGTTGTCGTCCAGCATGGCGATCGCGTCATCCGCGTCCAGCACCACCAGGCGGATGTCCTCGTGCTCGGCGTCCAGGCCGTGGGTGCCGGCATGGCCGGGCTCCGGCAGCCGCGTGCGCGCGAGGAAGATGGTGATGCCCTCGTCGCAGCCGCCCTGGCTGAGGATGTAGCGGCCCATCGGCAGCAGCCGGTCGGCCACCAGGCCGGTTTCCTCCGCCAGTTCCCGGCGCGCCGCTTCCGCGGGGTCCTCGCCATCCTCCAGCAGCCCGGCCGGGCATTCCACCATCACCGGGTCGAAGCCGCCGGCCAGCGCGGGCAGGCGGAATTGTTCGATCAGCGCCACGCGGTCGGCCCACGGGTCCCAGGGCAGCACCGCCACCGCTGCGCCACGGCGCCACAATTCCCAGGTCTGCAAGCCGCCCTGACCGCCATCGAAGCGGGTGCGGCGGAAGCGCACGCGTTGCAGCGGGAAGCGACCGTCCCACACCACCTCGTCCGAGAGCACCGTCAGGCCGGGATGCGCGGGAATGGGCTTCGCCTTCGGCGGTCTGGCGTTCATGCGCGGCGGAAACTACCCTCGGTGCCCGGAACCGTCCATGACCCCCGAACCCCCCGCGCCACCCGACCCGGCCGCGATCGCGCGCGCCCGCAGGCGGGGCATCATCCTGGTGGTGATCGCGACCTTCACCTTCGCGCTCTCGGCTGCCTGCGCCAAGGCGATCGGCCCGGCCATCCCGGTCGCCGAGGTCATCCTGTTCCGCAACCTGTTCGCCATCCCGGCGCTGCTCCCGGTCGTGCTGGCGGCCGGCGGCTGGGCCGCGCTGCGCACGAGCAACCCCATGAGCCACGCCGCGCGCACGGTGTTCGGCATGATGGGCATGGTCGGCGCCTTCTACGGCTACGTGCACCTGCCGCTGACGACCGTGACGGCGCTGGGCTTCACCATGCCGCTGTTCCTGACCGTGATGTCGGTGCCGCTGCTGGGCGAACGCGTCGGCTGGCGGCGCGGCCTGGCGGTGCTGGTGGGCTTCCTCGGCGTGCTGATGATGGTACGCCCGGGTGGCGAGGGCATGCGCGGGGAGGGGCTGGCGGTCACGCTCTGCCTGCTGGGTTCGGTCGGCTGGGCGCTGGCCATGATCACCATCCGCCGCATGGGCGAGGCCGGCGAGAGCGCCGTCGCCATCGTCTTCTGGTTCGCGGTCGGGTCCGCCGTGCTGGCGGGCATCGCCTCGGTGCCGGTCTGGGTCTGGCCGAGCGCCTGGCACTGGGTGCTGCTGGCGGGGATCGGTCTGGTCTCGGCGCTGGCGCAGGTGCTGATGACCGACGCGTATCGCAGCGGCGAGACGACGCTGCTTGCCCCCTTCGAATACGCCGGCATCGTCTGGACCACGGCGCTCGGCGCCTTCATCTGGGCGGAACTGCCCGATGGCTGGGATTTCGCCGGCATCGCCGTGCTGGTCGGCGCCGGGCTGTACATCTGGCACCGGGAAGTCACGCTGGGGGTGAGGCGCTAGCCGCGGAGTGATCCGACCGGATGCCGGGTCGTGGAAAACGCGGCTGCCGGCGCCGCGCGCTGTCCTTCCGAGACCCCGGCGCGCGTCGGGCGGCGGTAAGCAACTATCCACAGACCCTGCTTCCGAGGGCAGGACGTTCGATCTGATGGTGTGATCGGATCAATTACTGCCCAAGCGCCCCGAATGCCTGCGGATCGTTTCGGGTGCATTTTGGGCCGCCACGCCGATCCAGGGAAATTTCCTTGCATCCTGGGCACCTAATGCGACTTAACAGGTTGTGATGAACTCCGGCCGCGATGTCTGGGGTGTCGCCGCCAAAGGAAAACCACTTGAACACAAGCGTGTTTCAAGGTCGCGCTGACGCGCCAGTACGGCTTGCCGGGCCCGCGCCGGCGAGTACGGTCACTGCGCCACGCTCGGTCTTCTCGACGGCCGGCCTGCCGCCGCACCAGCAGTTCGACGCATGGCGACACCAGGCGGTGCCGTACCTGCGTGTCGATGCGCCCGCGCCTGGCGCTGCGGCCGGCTTCCACGCGACGGCGACGGCACTGCGCTTCGGCCCGTTCCTGCTCTACGCGGCCAACCTGCCGGCCTATGATCACGCCCGCAGCGCGGCACAGATCCGGCGCGATTCCCTCGACCACTGGATGATCGCGATCTGCCGGCGCGGCGTGCAACGCCAGCGCAGCGGCGATGCCAGCCTGACCCTGCGCCCCGGCATCCCCTACGTGTTCAGCATGGCCCGCGCCTTCGAGGCTGAGCGCGCCGGCGACGAGATCGACTGGATCACCCTGCATGTGGCGCGCGATGCGGTGCCGGAGCTCGAAGCGGCATTCGCGGCCGCGCTCTACGCGCCGCTCGGTGGCGCGGCGGGGTCGCTGCTCGCGTCGTTCCTCGGCGGCCTGTGCGATCGGATGGAAACGGTGACGGAGGTCGACCTGCCGCATTTGGCGACCGCTGCGCAGGCGCTGCTGCAGGCCGCCCTGATCCCTGCCAGCGGGTCCGGCGCACCGCAGATCGAGCAGCT
>LNEW01000151.1 GCA_001464375.1 Rhodospirillales bacterium Ga0074136
CGGCGACCCGGCATCGAAGGGCGGCGCCGGCGCGTATTCGATCTGCAGCTGGATCGCCTGCGCCACCTCGGGCGAGGCCAGTTCCGCCGCCAGCGACAGCGCGAAGTCGATCCCCGCCGTCACGCCGCCGCCGGTCACGAACTTCCCGTCGCGCACCACCCGCCCCTGCTCCGGCACGGCGCCGAGCGCGGACAGGAAATCATGGCTCGCCCAATGCGTCGTCGCCCGCTTGCCCTTCAGCAGACCCGCCGCCCCCAGCACCAGCGCGCCGGTGCACACGGATGTCACGAAGCGCGCGCCGGGCGCCTGGGCGCGCAGGAAGGCGAGCACCTCCTCATCCTCCATCAGCGCCGCCACGCCGGGCCCGCCAGGCACGCAAACGACGTCCAGCTGCGGGCACTCCGCGAAGGTCATGTCCGGCAGCATCGCCAGCCCGGTGTCGGAGCGCACCGGGTCGCGCGTCTTCCACACCAGGTGGACCTGGCCGCCAGGGATGCGCGAGAGCACCTCGAACGGCCCGGTCATGTCGAGCTGCGTCAGGCGCGGGAACAGCAGCAGGCCGAAGCGCAGCGGCGTGGTCATCGGGCGGGGTCCTCCTGGCGTCCGTTGCACGAGGGCGGCCGCGCCATCATGCCGGATCGGTCGTTCGAAAACGGTCGCGGCGCGAAACCGATCACGCCCTGCGGCGGAGGCTGGCATGCGGCGGCCAGGACGGCCAGGGCCCCGCTGCGGCGCTTCGCGGTGGTCACGACCCCCCGTGGGCCAAGGCGCGGCGGTTCCGCCCGCCGGCCGGCTGCCCTACGCTGCCGCCCGCCCGGGCCAGTCGAGCGACATGTGCGCGCATGGCCCGGGCGAAACGGGAGCAAGCGCATGCGCCTCGCGGTGATCTCCGACATCCATGGCAACCTGCTGGCGCTGGACGCCGTGCTGGCCGACATCGAAAGCCGGGCGGTGGACGCCATCGTCAACCTCGGCGACTGCGTCACCGGGCCGCTCTGGCCGAAGGAGAGCTTCGCACGGCTGGTGGCGCTCGACCTGCCGACGGTGCGCGGCAACCACGACCGCTGGATCGTCGACCGGCCCGAGGACGCGCTCTCCCCCGCCGGGCGCTTCGCGCGCGCCGCGCTGTCGGCTTCCGAGCGCGCCTGGCTGCATGCGCTGCCGGCGACGCTGGAGGTGGCGCCGGAGATCCTCGCCGTGCACGGCACGCCGGCCGACGACAGCACCTACCTGCTGGAGGAACAGCACGACGGGCGGCTGGTGCCCGCCCCGCGCGCCACCGTCGCGGACCGGCTGGGGGATGCGGCGCGGCCGGGCGTGGTGCTGTGCGGGCATAGCCATCGCCAGGCGCTGGTGCAGGGGCCGGGCGGCGCGGTGATCCTGAATCCCGGCAGCGTCGGCTGCGCCGTCTTCGCCGACAATCCGGCTGCGCCGGGGCTGGAATACCGCTCCCCGCACGCGCGCTACGCCATCCTGACGTTGCGCCACGGACGCTGGGGCGCCGAGCTGCTGGCGATCGACTACGACTGGGCAGCGGCGGCGCGGCGAGCCTCGGAGAACGGGCGCGAGGATTGGGCAGCGATGTTGGCGACCGGCGCGGTTGGCTGAAGCACCACCGCCCGTTCGAATACCGGGCACCCGGCAACCGTCATCCTGCGGCAACCCAGGTCCGATCGGCCGGCCTGCGCCTGGGGTGGGTCCATGCGCGGCCGCGTGCGCCGGGCGGTGCGGGACGCTGCGCGCGGCATCGCCGCGCGGACATCATCCGAGGGTGCGCAGCGCGGCAAGATCCTCGGCCGTATCGACATCCTGCAGCCGGCGCAGCAGCGCCACGCGGCGGCCACGGAAGTTGCGCAGCGTGTCGGCCAGGGTGTGCTCGGTCGACCAGCGCACGCCGGCGAAGGGCCGCGCCGGCCGCCGCGGCCCCATGCCGACCAGCCAGTAGCCACCATCCTCGGCCGGGCCGAACACGGCATCGGCGCGGCCCAGCGCGCGGATGGCGGCGGCGATGTCGGCGGGGCGCAGCGCCGGGATGTCGCTGCCGGCCAGCACGGCGACAGGGTGGCGCCGCATCGCACCGGCCATGCGCGCGCCGAGGTCGCCGCGCACCTGGCCGATGCGCCGCGTGGCGCGCGGCACGAAGCGTTGCCAGGGCGCGCGCGCGCCGCGCGGCGTGGTCGCGAGAAGCGTGCGCCAGCGCCGGTCGCGCGCGATGGGCCGCGCCACGGCGGCCAGCGTGCCGGTGTAGAAGCGCAGCGCCGCGCGGTCGCCGATGCCCGCCGCCAGGCGCCGCTTCACGGCACCCAGGCGCGGCGCGCGCGCGAACAGGATCACGACAGGGCGCGGCATGGTGGCGCCAGGACAGCGCATCATCGCCGCCGCGCATAGAGCCGCGCGATCCGCGCGGGCGGCACGCCAGCGAACCACAGCGCCAGGCAGGACAGGTTGCGCGCCGAGCGCAGCCACCACCCCTCGGCCCGCCAGCGCGCGGCCGAGGTGACGAAGGCGGCATCCAGCGCGACCAGGCGTCGCCGGCCGATCCGCCGCGCCAGGTCGACATCCTCCATGATCGGGATGGCGCGGAAGCCGCCCAGTGCAGCCAGGGTGTCGCGGCGGATCAGCAGCCCCTGGTCGCCATAGGGCAGGCCGAGGGCGCGGCAGCGCCAGGCGACGGCGCGTTCCAGCCGGCGCGCCTGCGGCGCGGCATCATCGAGCGCGAAGCGGAAATGCCCGGCGTGGTCGGCCTGCGCGGGGTCCGCCATGAAGGCCGCCGCCGCCGACCGCCAGCCAGGACCGGGGCGAGTATCGGCATGGATCACCAGCAGCCAGAGCGTGGCGGCGGCGGCGGTCCCGGCGGCGAGCTGGCTGCCGCGCCCGCGCGGCGCCTCGACGACCTGCGCACCGGCTGCGGCGGCGATCGCGTGGGTGGTGTCGGTGCTGCCGCCGTCGGCCACGACGATGCGGTCCACCTGGCCGGCCAGGGCTGCGAGCGTGCGAGGCAGGGTTTGCGCCGCGTTCAGGGTGGGGATGACAGCGGTCAGTTCCCCCTGCGTTCTCATCACGGGTCGATCACGGTTAAGAGAGCATTAACTTGTCGTTCCCAGTATGTTCTTGACCGCCCACGTCGATCCGACCAGGATGCGTGAGAACGAATTGGGAACTCCAGGAGCAGCGCCATGCCCGACGGTACCCCGCATCTCGCGCCGGACGCAGCCCCCGGCTTCACCCTGCCCCCGCTTGCCCGGCACGGCCGCGGCGCCGGCCTCAACCCCGCCATCCGGTTCGAGAGCACCGCCCGCGAAGCCTTCGACGATGGCTGGGGCACGCTGGAAGCCGCCTTCGCCGACCTGCCCCCGCTGCCAACGACCCTCACCAAGGACCACGCGAAATCCGCGCTGGCCTGGAACGACAGCCCGGACATCGGCTTCGACCGCGCCGTGAACCCCTATCGCGGCTGCGAGCACGGCTGCGTCTATTGCTACGCCCGGCCCTCCCACGCCTATCTCGGCCTGTCCCCCGGCCTCGATTTCGAAACCCGGCTGCTGTTCAAGCCCCAGGTCGCCGCCCTGCTGGAGAAGGAACTGCGCAAGCCCGGCTACGTGCCGAAGCCGATCGCGCTGGGGTCCAACACCGACCCCTATCAGCCGGTCGAGCGCACCCTGAAGCTGACGCGTGCGGTACTGGAAGTGCTCGACCGCTTCGACCACCCCGTCACCATCGTGACCAAGTCCGCCGGGGTGCTGCGCGACATGGACATCCTGTCGGGCATGGGGAAGCGCAACCTGGTGCGGGTGTGCCTGTCGATCACCACGCTCGATGCCCGCCTCGCCCGCATCATGGAACCGCGCGCGGCATCGCCCGAGCGCCGGTTGGCCGCCGTGCGGCATTTGTCCGAAAACGGCATTCCCGCCGCCGTGCTGGCCGCGCCCATGATCCCGGGCGTCAACGACGCCGAACTGGAGGCCATCCTGGAGCGCGCCGCCGCCGCCGGCGCCACCAGCGCCGGCTACGTCCTGCTGCGCCTGCCGCACGAGATCAAGCAACTGTTCGAGGACTGGCTGACCCGCCACATGCGCGACCGCGCCGCGCGCGTGCTTTCGCTGATCCGCCAGACCCGCGGCGGCGCCCTGTACGACAGCCGCTTCGGCGTGCGCCAGAAAGGCACCGGCGCCTACGCCGACCTGCTGGCGCAACGCTTCGCCGTGGCCTCGCGCCGCCTCGGCCTGGAACGGCGCGGCGGCGGCGTGGACGCGCTGGACTGCTCCCGCTTCCAGGTGCCCCCGGCGCCCGGCGCGCGATCTGCGCCGGCACAGCTGGCGTTGCTGTGAGGGCGCGTCGGAGAGGGGCTTTGCCCCCCTCCGAACCTCCCCCCACCAAGGGCTTAAGGCCCCTGGATCCCGTTACTTTAATCGGGGATTTTGGGGAGGGGCATCGTCGGCGGGACCGACGCGAAGGGCACGCCATGCCCCTCCCCAAAACCCCCGATCAGGTGTTGGTGTCCAGAGGCCTTTAGGCCTTTGGCGGGTGGGGTTCGGGGAGGGCAGAGCCCTCCCCGCGCGCGCCACATCAAGCCGCGTGCAGGTGTTCGCGCAGGCGTGGCATCAGTTCGACCAGGTTGCAGGGGCGGTGGCGGCTGTCGAGTTGCCAGACCAGGATGTCGTCCCATGCGTCCTTGCAGGCGCCGGTCGATCCTGGCAGCGCGAACAGGTACGTGCCGTCCGCCACGCCGCCCAGGGCGCGGGATTGCATCGTGGAGGTGCCGATCTTCTGGTAGCTCAGCATGCGGAACAATTCGCCGAAGCCTTCGATTTCCTTCTCGAGCACGCGCTTGAAGGCTTCCGGCGTCACGTCGCGGCCGGTGATGCCGGTGCCGCCGGTGGTGATGATGCAGTCGATCGCGGGGTCGGCGATCCAGCGGCGCAGCTGTGTTTCGATCAGGTCGGCCTCGTCGCGGATGATCTCGCGAGCGGCGCAGCGGTGGCCGGCGGCTTCGATGCGATCGGCCAGGGTCTGGCCGGAGCGGTCGGTGGCGAGGTCGCGCGTGTCGCTCACGGTCAGCACGGCGATGTTCACCGGCAGGAACCGCAGTTTTTCGTCGATCGGCATGGGTGTGGTCCTCGCGTGCGGCTTGAGGATGGGCATCGGCGCGCGGCGTCGCAAGCGCGCGGTCGTGCCGATCCGCCCGGGGGGCGGCGGTCGCCTGCACGCAAGGCGGCCGGCTGAAGGACGCAGTCGTAATGGGGCGCGGCCAACCCCCGGCGGCCCGGCGCCGTGGTCGGTCCGCCGTGCCGCCCTTCGGCGCCGCGGCCTATCGCCCGCGCGCAGCGCGGATCTGCGCAACCGCGGCGGCGACGCGCATGGCCAGCAGCGCCTCTCCGCGCGCGGCGGACGAACGCGCCGGATCGCCGCTCGCGCCCAGCCCCGGAAGGTCGCCCGGGCGCGGCGGCAGGCGCGACAGGTCCACGCCAGGCGGATGCACCGCCATGAGTTCCGAGGTGTCGCCGATGCCGGCATGGGTGCCGATCGACGCATCGCTTTCGCCCTGCGCGCGCAGCCAGGCATCCTGCTCGGCGATGGCGCCATACCAGCGGTCCAGCGCGATCAACCGCGTCGCCTCACGGCGCCATTCGGCATTCAGCCGTGCGGCCAGGCGCTCCTGCGGGCGTTGGCTGGCGCCGTTGTCGGCCATCAGGCAGATCCAGCGGAATCCGGCGGCGCGCAGGGATCGGGCGATGCCATCCAGCATGCCGGTGAAGGCATCGTCGCTCACGCCCAGCGTGCCGGGAAAGCGCAGGTTGCCCTCCGGCGGGTCGATGCGGCCCTGGGGCGCGAAGGGCAGCACCGGCACCACCAGCGCGTCGCCCAGCGCCTGCGCCACGGCCCGCGCCCCGGCGCGCACGATGTGGTCGTGCTTGCCGAGGATCATGTGCGGCCCGTTCTGCTCGACCCCGCCCGAGGGCACGATGATGGTGCGCCGGCCCGCGGCGATGGCGTCGCGCACCTCGGACCAGGTCATGTCGGCGATGTCCAGGCTGTCCGGCAGGGCGCGGGCCGGCCGGGCGGCGGCGGCCAGGCCCAGGGCCGCCAGGCCCAACATGCCGCGCCGCCGGGCCAGCGCTGCGATCATCTCCGCCATGCGCGGATTTCCTTTCCAAATGCCGCGCAGGTATGGGAATTCTGCCGTCCCAGTTTACGAGAACCGTCGCGCGAATGACCCGCCCCGACTACGACCCGTTGACCGCTGCCTGGAATTGGCTCGCCTCGCTGGCGGGAATCCTGACCGATCCGCAATCGCCCTTCTGGTGGCCGACGCTGATCGCCGCGGTGGTCGGCTTCGGCATCGCCGCGGCGGTGGCGGGTGCGAGCTGGCGCGCGGCGCGGGCCGAGGCGCTGCCCTGCACCACCGCGCGCTTCTGGCGGCAGGTGCCGGTCGACCTCGGCTTCATGGTGGTGAATTCGGCCATTCCCTTCCTGGCGGCGCCGCTGCTGTTCATGCTCAGCGCCATGGGTGCCACGATCGGCTACCTGCTGATGGCGCCGATCTTCGGCGCACCCGAACCCGGCACGCGGATCGAGGCGGTGGCCGCGACGGCGCTGGCCGGCTTCGTCGCCTTCGCCGCCGGTGACTTCGCGCTGTACTGGTCGCATCGGATCTTCCACCGCTTCCCCCTGCTGTGGCGCGCGCACAAGTTGCATCATGCGCCGGAATTCCTCACGCCGATCACCGCCTTCCGCTTCTGGCCGCAGGAACAGATCGTCCACATCATGGGCGCGGTGTTCCTGAGCGGGCTGGGGCTCGGCCTGGTCGCGACCATGCTGGGGGCGTCGGTCGGGCCGCTCACGCTGCTCGGCGTGAACGTGTTTTCGCTGGCCTGGAACCTGGCGTTCTCGCATCTGCGGCACAGCCATGTCGCGCTGTCCTTTCCGCGCTGGCTTTCGCATGTGCTGGTCAGCCCGCACATGCACCAGGTCCATCACAGCGTCGAGGATCGCCACCACGACCGCAACTACGCCACCGTCTTCGCGCTGTGGGATTGGATATTCGGCTCCCTGTACATCCCCGACCCGAAGGAGCGCTTCGGCTTCGGGCTGGGTCAGGCGGAAGGCGCCGCAGCGCAGGCACCCGACGGGGCGGCCACCGCGGCGCGCTGAGGGACTGGTTGATGACGCCGTCGCC
>LNEW01000152.1 GCA_001464375.1 Rhodospirillales bacterium Ga0074136
ACTCAGTTCAACGCCGCCCGCCGCCCCGTCCCACCGGCACCACCCGCCCCGGCGCTGAACTGCGGAAACGCCCCGCGCGCCAGCGCCTCCAGGCTCGGCGCCGGCAGCCCCAGGCGCGAGGCATAGATCCAGGAATACGCCAGCACGCGCTGCACGTGCAGCCGCGTTTCCTCGATCGGGATCGCCTCGATGAACAGGAAGGGGTCGTCGCGGTGGCGCGACGCCGGCAGCCAGCGCGCCAGGTTGCCCGGCCCGGCATTATAGGCCGCGAGCAGCCGGATCAGATCGCCCTGCACCGCCTCGTGTACCGCTGGCCGATCTCAAGCGAGAGCCCCGGGTCGTGCAACCGCGCCGCGCCCTCGCCGCGGAAGGACGGGTCGTTCGCGACATAGGCGGCGGTCGCCGGCATCAACTGCAGCAGCCCCCGCGCGCCGGCGCGCGACACCGCCTCGGGATCGAAATTCGATTCCTGCCGTGCCAGCGCATAGAGCAGCGCGGGATCGACGCGGAAGCCCTGCGGCGGTTCCAGCCGCGGCAGCGGGAAGCGCGCCAGGTCGCGCGGCCGCCCATCCGCCCCCTGCGCCAGGCCGGCGAGTTGCGCGCCCAGATGCGTCATGCCCTGCTGGCCCGCCACGCTCAGCATCGCGCGCAGCAGCACGGCATTGCCGCGCGCCGCGGGCCACAGCGCGCGCAATTCGGCCTCGGCGCGCGCCTGCTGGCCGACCTGCATCAGCGCCAGCGCACGCCAGCCACCGGCGGTCTCCATCAGTGCCGCCGCGCCGGCGCCCTCGGCCGCCTCGCCATGCCAGCGAGCGAACGGCGCGCGAGCAGCCCGTGGAAGGTGCGCGGTTCCTGCGCCGCCTGCAGCATCCAGGGCACGTGTTGCGCCGGGCGGCGGGCGCGCACCGCGGCACGCGCGGTCCAGAAGGCGGCGGCGGCGCGGGCGGCGGCGGAGCCCCCTTCGGCGCGCGCGGCGGTCTCGAAATACGGCAGCGCCACCTCATAGCGCCCGAGGCCCCAGGCCGCGAGGCCGGCGGCGAAGGCGGCGCGCCCGGTCCGCTCCCGCCCACCGCGCGCCACCTCGGAGGCCATGCGGAAGGCGGCGGTGTCCTCCCCGCGGCGGAACAGCGCCAGCGCGATGTCGGCACGCAACGCGGCCGAATAGGCCGGGGTCATCCCCCGCGTGCGCCGGATCAGGTCGAGCGCGCCGCGCGTATCGCCGGAGAAGGCACGTTCGCGCACGGTGCGGTCCAGCGCGGGGTTGCGCGTGAAGCCGCGCGCGGCGGGTTCGCGTTCCTCGGGCACCGCCTCGCCATCCTCGGGCAACGCGGGCTCGACCGGCGCGGGCGGGATGGCGCTGCCCTCGGGGGCCAGGCGCACCAGCAGGGCATGGATGGCCGGCGCGTCCGGCTGGTCGGCATGGCGCAGCAGCCAGCCGCGCAGATCATCGGGCCGGGGCGCGACCGCCCGCGGCCCGAGCCAGCGATCCGCCAGCACGGGACCATCAAGCCGCCGGTCGCGCAGCGCCTCGTGCTCGCGCGCGGCGGCGGCTGCATTGCCCTCGGCCTGCAACTGGAAAATCCGCACCAGGCGCGCCGCATCGGCGGCGGCGAGCGGACGCGGCACCGCAACCGCTCCGGCGCCCGTCATTGCGGCGGCTGGAACGCCCGAGGCGGTCTGGTCGGCCCGTTGCGCTGAAGCCGGAAGGGGGGTTCCGAGCCAGAGCGGCGCGCCCAGGGCGGCCACGAGGGCAGCGGGCGTGCGGCGGGCCATGGGGCAGATCGCGCGCATGGCGAGTCGCGACTAACGGGGCTTCCGCGCGGCGTGCAACGGCGATGAACAAGATGAATCCCGCTTAACGAGACGACCCTTAACAGAATCAGGCGGTTACGGTCCGCAGCGGAGACGGCGTCTGCTCAGGTTTGGGGCAATTGCGCATCGATCGTGCGACGCAGCAACAGCAGGTCGGCCCAGGCATCGCGCTTCGCCGCCGGGGTCCGCAGCAGATAGGCCGGGTGCAGGGTTGCCAGCATGGGCAGCGCACCCAGCCCGTCGACCTCGACCCGATGCCAGCGGCCACGCAGCTTGGTGATGCCATCCTTCGCGCGCAGCAGGGCCTTGGCCGAAACACCGCCCAGCAGCACGACATGGCGCGGGCGCACCAGCGCGATGTGACGCAGCACGAAGGGTAGGAACAGCGCGATCTCGGTATCGGTCGGCGTGCGGTTTCCCGGTGGGCGCCAGGGCAGGATGTTGGTGATGTAGAAGCCCGCCTGGCGCGCCAGGCCGACCGAGGCGAGCATCCGGTCCAGCAACTGCCCCGACTGGCCGACGAACGGCCGGCCGAGCCGGTCTTCTTCGGCGCCTGGCGCCTCCCCGATCATCATCAGGCCGGAACCCGGCGCGCCGTCGGCAAAGACCAGGTTGGTCGCGGTTTCGCGGAGCGCCGATCCGTCGAAGGCGGCGATGGCGTCGCGCAGCGCGTCCAGGCTGTCGGCGGCGGCGGCGGCCGCGGCGGCGCGCGCAGCGACCGGCGCCGGGGCCACCGGCAGCACGGCGGTGGCGCGCGCGGCGGGCGGCACGGCGGCCGGTGCGGGGTCCGGTGCCGCGCGCGGGGCGGGCGCGCGCGAACGATCGGGCGGCGCGGCGTCCAGCGCCTCGTCCGCTCCCCAGTCCCGTTGCAGCGCGAGGGCGGCGAGCAGCGCCGCGCGGTCCTGCTCCATGGCTGGCATATCGGCCCCAGGCGGGGTTCCGCGCAACCCGCCCTGCCGCTACATGGGGTCCAAGATCGAGAGGATGCCCGGAACATGGCCGCTGAGCGCGAGGCAATGGAGTTCGACGTGCTGATCGTGGGCGGCGGCCCGTCGGGCCTGGCCGCCGCGATCCGGCTGAAACAACTGAACCCCGATGCCTCGGTCTGCCTGGTCGAGAAAGGCAGCGAGATCGGCGCGCATATCCTCTCGGGCGCGGTGCTGGAACCGCGTGCGCTCGATGAACTGATCCCGGATTGGCGCGACGACCCGCCGGCGCTGGCGACGCCCGCCGGCGACGACCGCTTCATGTTCCTCACGGCCACCAAGGCGTGGAAGCTGCCGACGCCGCCATCGATGAACAACCACGGCAACTACATCGTCTCGCTGGGCAATGTGTGCCGCTGGCTGGGTGCCAAGGCCGAGGCGCTGGGGGTCGAGATCTACCCGGGCTTCGCGGCCAGCGAGACCATCATCGAGGACGGCCAGGTGCGCGGCGTGGTGGCCGGCGTCATGGGCATCACGCGCGATGGCGAGGAAGGCCCGAACTACCAGCCGGGCATGGAGCTGCGCGCCACCTACACCCTGTTCGGCGAGGGCTGCCGCGGGTCGCTCACCAAGGCGCTGTTCGAGACCTTCGCCCTGCGCGAGGGCGCGCAGCCGCAGACCTTCGGCCTCGGCATCAAGGAACTGTGGGAGATCCCGAAGGACAAGCACACCCCGGGGCTGATCTGGCATTCCGTGGGCTGGCCGCTGCCGAGCGACACCTATGGCGGGTCGTGGCTGTACATGCTGGGCGACAACCTGGTCAGCATCGGCTTCGTCGTCGGGCTCGACTACGCCAACCCCTGGCTGTCGCCCTTCGACGAATTCCAGCGCTTCAAGCACCACCCGTCGGTCGCCGCCATGCTCGCCGGCGGCAAGCGCATTGCGTACGGGGCACGGGCGCTGAACGAGGGCGGGCTGCAGGCGATCCCGAAGCTGGTCTTCCCCGGTGGTGCCATCATCGGCGACAGCGCGGGCTTCCTGAACGTGCCCAAGATCAAGGGCACGCATACCGCGATGAAGTCCGGCATGGTCGCGGCGGAAGCCATCGCCGCGGCGCTGCAGGCCGAAATCCGCCCCCCGGTGCTCGAGGCCTATCCGGCCAACCTGCGCGCGTCGTGGGTCTGGAGCGAACTGGAAGGCGTGCGCAACATCCGCCCCGGCTTCGCGAAGTTCGGCTTCTGGGGCGGCATGGCCTATGCGGCGCTGGATACCTATGTGCTCCGCGGCAAGGCGCCCTGGACCATGGGGCACCACGACGACCACACGACCCTGAAGAAGGCCGCCGACGCACCGCGCATCGACTACCCGAAGCCCGATGGGGTGCTGTCCTTCGACCGGCTGTCGTCGGTGTTCCTGTCGAACACCAACCACGAGGAAGACCAGCCCGCGCACCTGAAGCTGCGCGACCCGTCGCGCTGGAAGGGTGTCAACTTCGACAGCTTCGCCAGCCCCGAGAGCCGCTACTGCCCCGCCGCCGTGTACGAGGCGGTCGGACCGGCGGCCGACGCGCTGCTGCGCGGCACGCCCGATGCCCAGGCAACCGACGGCGCGACCGGCGCGGGTGCTGAAGTCGAGGCCGGGACACCCGCCGCGCGCCTGGTGATCAACGCGCAGAACTGCGTCCACTGCAAAACCTGCGACATCAAGGACCCGACGCAGAACATCGACTGGCGCACGCCCGAGGGCAGCGGCGGGCCCAACTACATCGGCGGGATGTGAGCGAAGCGGCGCCACGGGCGGCGGGGCACCCGGTCCTCGGCGTGCTGCGCGCGGGGGTGCTGCTCGGCCTCGGCTGGGTGGCCTGCGCGGCCTTGGCGTGGCAGGCCTTCGGCGTGCTGTGGGCGGCGTTGCTCCTGGTGGTGTGGGTGCTGCTGCTGCGCCGCTTCCATGGCGCGGTCGAGGCGCTGGGGCGCAGCCTGGTGCGGAACCCGCCGCCGCCGCGCTGACACCGGGTCGCCCTGCGCGCGATGCGCCGTCCTGTGACCGGGATCACATCGCGCGGCGAGCGATCCGTTGCAGGCGCGACCGAAATGCTGCGCCGGGCGGCCCGTCGACGGATCGAACCCGCCCGGCCCCGGATAGACGACAACGCCGGCCTGTATAGACTGCAACCATGAGGCGCAGCCCGGGAACAAGTGTGCGTGATGCGCAATGCGCGGCGGGGCAGCGCGCCGCATCGCGCGTGTCGTCCAGCCACGCGCAGTCTGGGCGGCTTTTGCGCGATGCATGACACGCAGGGGCCGATGCGCTCATCGGGGCTGCCACCCCTGGTCGCGGTCAATATCGCCAAGCCCGACCTGCGGCGGTGGCTCGGCGGCAATTGCGGCATTCCCGGCGCCTGGTCCTTCACCGCCGCAACACCCGGGCCGCATGTCGCGATCACCGCCATCGTCCATGGCAACGAGATCGCCGGCGCCGTGGTGCTGGACCGCCTGCTGCGCGAGGCCCTCCGCCCCGCCCGCGGACGCCTGTCGCTGGTGTTCTGCAACCTCGAGGCCTTCGCGCGCTTCGACCCCGCCGACCCGACCGCGACGCGATTCCTCGATGAGGACCTGAACCGCGCCTGGGGGCCTGCGGAACTCGACGGGCCGCGCCGGTCGGCCGAACTGCGCCGGGCGCGGGAATTGCGGCCGCTGATCGACACCGTCGACATCCTGGCCGACCTGCATTCCATGCTGTGGCCGTCAGAGCCGCTGATCCTGGCGGGCGAGAGCGAAAACGCCGCGCGGCTCGGCCTCGCGATCGGCGTGCCGCCGACCGTGGTGGCCGATGCCGGGCACACCGGCGGGCGCCGGCTGATCGATTATGCGCGCTTCACCGCGCCTGACACCGCCGCCGCCGCCGTGCTGATCGAAGCCGGCAACCATTGGGAGGAATCGACGGTCGCGCTGATGGAGCAGGCGTGCCGGCGCATGCTGCATATCGCCGGACTGGCCGAGCACGGCGCACCGCCGGCGCCGGCGTCACGCCTGGCGCGCGTGAGTCGCACCGTCACCGCCGCCACGCGGTCCTTCGCCTTCCTGCGCGAATTCCGCGGCGGCGAGGTGATCGCGCGCGCCAATACGCTGATCGCCCTGGATGGCGAGGCCGAGATCCGCACGCCGCACGACGACTGCCTGCTGGTGATGCCCACGCCGATGGTCCCGCGCGGGCATACGGCGGTGCGGCTCGCGCGCTTCGTCGATTAGTTTTTTCGCCCGTAATCGGCGGGTGCCGGCATCCGCCGCCTTGCCTGCGCGCCACGCACCGGCGCGGCCGATGGTCTGGGCGCGGTCGCGCTTTGCGCTCCTGGATCGCGGCTTCACCTCGATGCGCTGTCTCGGATGATCGGGCGCGCGCTGCACCGGCGGGCGGCAGGGGGGTTGCGCGCCGGCGCGCGGCGCGCTTGCGTGGCGGCCGACAGAGTCCACTGGGGAAACGCGCCATGGCCGCCTTGAAACTGATCACCTTCGCCGATGCCGAGGGCAGCCGTGCCGGCGTGCTGCTCGATGGCGCGCGCGTGCTCGACCTCGGGCGCGCCATGCCGCCCGCGCGCGACATGCTGGCGCTGATCGAGGCCGGGCCGGCAGCGCTGGCCGCCGTGCGCGCGCTGGCCTCCAGCCCGCCGGCGGGCTGCGTGCTGCCGCTGGCGTCGGTCGCGTTGCAGGCGCCGATCCCGCGCCCGCGCCGCAACGTCTTTTGCGTCGGGCGCAACTACATGGACCATGTGGCGGAGGGCGACCGCACGCGCGGCATCACGCAGTCCGAGGTGCCGAAGTTCCCGCAGTTCTTCACCAAGGCGCCGGAGAGCGTGATCGCGCCCGGTGCGCTGGTGCCCTCGCACAAGGGTGTCACGGAATGGCTCGACTACGAGGTCGAGCTGGTCGCGGTGATCGGCACCGCCGGGCGCGACATCCCTAAGGAAAAGGCGCTGGACCATGTGTTCGGATGGACCATCGGCAACGACGTGACCGGGCGCGAATTGCAGCGCCGGCACGGGCAGTGGTTCAAGGGCAAGTCGCTCGACCGGTCCTGCCCGATGGGGCCGGTGATCGTGCCGCGCGCGGACCTCGATGCGTCGGACCTCGCGATCGGGCTGACGTTGAACGGCGAGCAGCGGCAGGCCTCCCGCACGTCCAAGATGATCTTCGACGTGAAGGAGATCATCCACCAGCTGTCGTCCGGCTTCACGCTGCTGCCCGGCGACGTCATCATGACCGGCACGCCCGAGGGTGTCGGCTACGCGATGGTCCCGCCGCGCACGATGAAGACCGGCGACGTGATGGAACTGACCATCGAGGGCATCGGCACGCTGACCAACGCGGTCGGCGACTGACTCACCCGCGATAGGCCGACAGGATCGCGCGGCCGGCCTCGCCGGCGCGCGCCTCCCACGCCGTGATCGCCCCTGCCGCGGCGCCACGCAACGCCGCGCGCAGCGCCGCGTCGGGCTCGTGGATCGCCACCTGGTTCTCCCGCATGACGCGGCGATTGGCCGCGAGGCGCCCTTCGATCGCCTGCCATTGCCGCGCCTCGGTCTCGGCACCGGCCGCGCGCACCGCCTGCTGCTGCGCCGGGGCCAGGGCCGCCAGCGCCGAGCGTGACGCGAAGGCCAGCGACAACGGCCACGCGTAGTTCACCTCGGTGAAATGCGGCAGCCAGCGCCACAGCCGCCGCCCCGCCCCGCCATCGCCCGAGGACAGCACGGCATCGAGCGTGCCGGCCGCAAGGCGCGCATCGACCTCGGCGAAGGACAGCACCTCGGCGATTGCACCGGCGGCGCGCAGCACCTCGGTGCCGGTGGCGTCATAGGTGCGCACGCGCAGCCCGCGCAGGTCCTCGGGCTTGCCGACCGGCCGGTTGGTCCACAGCCCCGAGGGCGGCCACGGCGTGGTCCACAGCAGCACCGCGCCGCGAGCCTCCAGCGTCGCGACATAGCGTGGCCGCGCCAAATCCCGCAGCCGCGCCGCATCGGCGTGGGAGCCGGTCAGGAAGGGCAGCGAGGAGAGCAGGAAGACCGGATCGACCGCGGCCATCGCGCCGGCGAAGGAATCGACCGCGGCGAAGCGCCCGGCGGCGAGCACGTCCAGCGCGGCGGCCGATCGGAACCCGTCCGGCGCGCCGGCCGCCGCCGTGACCGGCACGCCGCGCGCGGTGGCGGCGTCGGCGAAATGCGCCACGCCTTCGCCGGGAATGGAGGTGGCCGGGTATTCGGTCGCGACCGTCCATCCGGGCGTCTGCGCCGCGGCGGCGCCGATGGCGAGCGCGGGGGCGGCGAGGATCACGCGGCGCGGCAGGGTCATGGTCGGGGCTCCGGGCGAAGGTTCTGTGCAGGCACGCCGGCGAAGGTCGCGCCGGGGGGCACGTCGGCCAGCACGGCCGACCCCGCGCCGATGATGGCCCCGGCCCCCACCGTTACACCAGGGCGGATCACCGCGCCGGCGCCGACCGTGGCACCCGGCCCGATCCGCACGCCGCCCGCGAGCACCACCCCCGGGGCGATGTGCGCGCCCTCCCCCACGTCGCAATCATGTTCGACGATGGCGCCGGTATTCACCAGCGCGAGGCGGCCGATGCGCGCCTCGGGCCCGACCACGGCGCGCGCCAGCACCGCCACGCCTTCGCCCAGCGTCGCGCCGTGGCCGAGGATGGCGGCGGGATGCACCAGCGCCGGCAACGCGAAGCCGGCGGCCTGCAGCCGGGCCGCGGCCGCGACCCGCTGGGCGTTGTGGCCGATCGCCGGATGCGCCGCCGCCACCCCGTCCGCGACCAGCCCCGCGAAGGTCGCTTCATCACCGAGCACCGGCACGCCCAGCACGGCCGGCACGCGCGGCACGCCATCGGCCACGCCGGCGATGCGCCAGCCGCCATGGGCCATCAGCAGGTCGAGCACCGCCTTGCCGTGCCCGCCGGCCCCCAGCACCAGGATCGCCGGCCGCACCGTGTCCATCCGTCCACCCTTCCCGACCCGCCCACGCCGCCATCACCTTGCCGCGTGGAAGCGGCTAGTATGAACGCGGTTGCGGGAGACGACGATGCGCTTGCCTGGATTCTTCGCCGCTCTGGTCCTGCTGCTGGCGGCCGCCGCGCCGGCCGCGGCGCAGAACCGCTTCTGGCTGCAGAACAACACCGGGCAGACCATCGTGGCGGCCAATGTCTCGCCGTCGCGCGTGCCGGAATGGGGGCCGAACATCCTGCTGCAGGGGCCGCTGCGGCCGGGCATGCAGGTGTATGTCGAACCGAGTTTCCGCGACTGCTACCTGGATATCCGCGTGCGCTTCGCCGACGGCACCGAGGACGGGCACCTCGGCGTGCATGCCTGCACCCTGTCGCGCATCACCTTCGGGCGCGACGTGCCGCAGGCCCCCACCCCGCCCCCGCCGCGCGAACGCGAGGTCGAGCGCGAGGACCCGTCCTTCACCTTCGTGAACCGCAGCGGGGAGCCGATCCGCGAGATCTATGTCTCGTTGACCAGCGAACGCAGCTGGGGGCGCGACCGGCTCGGCCCGCGCCAGATCCTGCCGCCGGGCGCGTCGATGCGGATCGGCCTGCCGCCGGTGGGCGTCTGCACGGTGGACATGCGCGTGGTGTACATGGACGGGCGCATCCTCGAGCAACGCAACATCGAGACCTGCTCGGTCCGCAACTACGCCTGGCGGTAGCGCCCGGTTCGCGCGGGCGGCATCGACGAAGCGGCGCAGGCCGCTGTGCGATCCGGCGCGCGGATCGCACTGCGGCGGCGTTTCAGCCCTCGCGCTGCTTGCGCGCGCGCAGCGCGGCCGGGCGCATCATGCAGGCATCCATCCACGCCTTAACCTTCGGGAAGGGCGCATAGTCGTAGCCGTTCAGCCAGGAGCCATAGAGCACCGAGGCGAGGTTGAGGTCGGCGATGGTGAAGCCCGCGCCCAGCAGGAAGGGCCGCTGCGCCAGTTCGCCGTCCAGCACGCGCAGCCGGGCATCGAGCAGGTCCTTGCCCACCGCCGCCTCGGCCGCCACGCGCTCGGCCTCGGGCTTCAGATAGGCGTTGTAGGACCAGCGCATGACATGGGGTTCGACCTCGGTCGCGCTCCACAGCGTCCATTGCATCACGCGCGAGGCGTCGTCGCCGGCCGGCATCAGCGGCGCGCCCGCCTTGGCCGCGATGTGCAGGTTGATCGCCAGGCTCTCGAACAGCACGAGGCCGCCATCCTCCAGCGCCGGGATCTTGTTGTTCGGGTTGATCGCGACGGCCTGTTCCAGCTTGAAGCCGGGCAGGAAGCCGATCGGGATCACCTCGTACGGCAGGCCGGCTTCCTCGGCCGCCCAGATGCAGCGGAAGGCGCGCGAGCGGGGAATGCCGTGGATCTTGAGCATGGACGCGGTCCTCGTGTTGGGTGACGACGCGGCCGGAGGCGAGCCCAGACCGGCCACGCATCAGGGCATACTATTGCCCGCGGCCGCCGGCCAGCGGTGGGCCGGGCGTCAGACCGACCGCCGGCGCGCCTGCAGGTGTCCCACGCGGGTGCCCAGCCGCATGCGGATCGCCTGCAGGGCGGCATCGCCCTCGGCCAGGACGGGCGCGCAGGCGCCGGCGGCGTAGCGCCCCTCGGCCCGGCGCGCGGCGAAATCCGCACTCAGCGGCACGATGGCCGGAACCTCGAACAGGAAGCGGTTGCCGTCGTCGAGGTAGCTCTCGGTCAGCGCGCCTTCGCTCACCAGCAGGGCGTGCCGTTCGAGTTCGAGGTGGTGGTAGGTCACCTCCCGCCACCAGCGCTGGTGGATCACGGTGAAGCCGTTGACCAGCAGCCGCGCGGGCACCAGGTGGCCATCGACGAACAGCGCGTGGTTCGGGCTGACATGCAGGTCGCGGAACGGCACGCCTTCCGCCAGCGCGCCGGCCTTCACCAGCACCGGCGCGGCGCGGTCGCGGAAGCGCTGGCGCCCCAGGTCCACCTCGAGCCGGCCGACCCAGGCGAGCGGCGCGACCGGCGAAGCGGCATGCGGGGTCACCAACAGGTCGCCGGCACGCAGGCGTTCGACCGGCACCTCGCCCGACGGCGTCAGGATCATCGTGCCGTCGACGAAACAGACCACGCTGTCCTCGGGGTCGTAGTTGAGTACCGTCACGACGGCGTTGCCGACGCTGGCATTGCCGGTGAAGGTCGCGGTGCTGCCGGCGAGCGCGACGGACCAGGCGTCGTTCGCCGTATCGGCGGCGTTCCAGCCCTCGAGGTCGAGCGTATCGGCGCCGCTGCCGAGGTCGATGACGTCGTCGCCATCCCCGATGCGCCAGGCGATGCTGTCCTGCCCGGCGCCGCCCGACAGCGAATCGGCGCCGGCCCCGCTGGTCAGCGTGTCCGCCCCATCGGCCCCGGCCAGGGTGTCGTCGCCGCCGCCGCCGGACAGCTGGTTGTCCTGGGCGTCGCCGGTCAGGCGGTCGGCGGCGGTCGCGCTGCCGACCAGGTTCTGGAACATGCCGGCCAGGATGGAATCGTCGGAGGCCTGGCCGCCATCCGCGCTGCCCGCCAGGTCCACCGTGACCGCGCCGGGCGACGCCGAGTAGTCGAGCGTGTTGATCCCCGTCCCGCCATCGAGCGTGTCGGCACCCGCGCCGCCGGCGAGCGTGTCGTTGCCCGCGCCGCCGCGCAGGATGTCGGCGCCGCCGCCGCCGGACAGGGAATCCGCGTCGTCGCCACCATCCAGGCTGTCCGCGCCGGCATTGCCCTGCAGCGTGTCGGCGCCGTTGCCGCCGTCCAGCGTGTCGTTGTCGTCATTGCCGCGCAGCAGGTCGTTGCCGTCCAGCCCCGACATCGAGTCGTTGCCGGCCTGGCCCGTAGCGGGCGTATCGTTGCCGGCGGTGCCCAGGAAGGTGTCGTCGCCTGCCCCGGGACCGCCAGTATTCCAGCCGCTCATGCCATTCCCTTGCCGGCGCCGTGCCCTGCCACGCGCCCAAGGCCGGGCACCTGGAGAAACCCCTGCCCGGCGCGGCGAGGGCGTAGCACGCCCAGGTGACGAATACCTGAACGGTACGCGGCGTTAACCCAAACGTGACCCGTCAATCAAGCCAGCGGGCCCGGACCCGACAGGGCCTGGATATAGCGCGCGACGCTGGCGCGCACCGCCGCCTTGCCACCCGCCGGGATCACCCGGTCCCACCAGGCGCCATGGACGGCATCGTAGTCGAGCGCATCGAGCACGGCGCCCATGCGCGCCACCTCGGCGGCGGGCAGACGACCACATGAACGACACGTGCCGACGGTCGGGCGCGACCGAGGCGATGTCCCCGGTCAGGATCGCGCCCTGCCCGGCCGACCAGTGCAGGATCGTCCCGCCCGCATAGTGCCCGCCGAGCCTGTGCAGCGTCACGCCGGGCAGCACCGCGTGGGTTTCGCCCTCCCAGAACCGGATCGCCGGGTCGGGGCGCATCACCCACCGGCGGTCGGCGGCATGCAGCAGCACCGGGCAGTCGAAGGCGCGCGCCCAATCCACCATGGACGCGTAGTAGTGCGGGTGGCTGATCGCGATGGCGTCGATGCCGCCCAGCGCCTTGACGATGGCGATGGTGGCGGGGTCGATCAGCGCCAGGCAGTCCCACAGGACGTTGCCGGCCGGCGTGCGCAGCAGCAGCGCGCGCTGCGCGATGCCGAAATCCGGGAACATGCCGCAGCCGAGCAGCCCCGGTGTCACCTCCCGCCAGCCGATCGCATGGCGGCGCGCCAGCGCGTCCATCGTGGTCCATTGCTGGCCGCCAGCGGGCACCCATTGGCGCGGGTCCTCGCAGATTACGCAGGTTGCCGGCGGCGCGGCGGCGGGCGCGTGCTGGGTGCCGCAGGTGGCGCAGATGAAGGCGGTGCCCGTCCCGCCGGCCGTCATCGCGGCCGTTGCCTGTCCTGCGCCACCAGGGTCTCGAGCTGCGCGAGCGGCACCGCGCCCGGGATCAGCGTGTCGCCGATCACCAGCGCCGGCGTGCCCTCGATCTGCAGCGACCGGGCCAGCGCGAGGTTGGCGTCCAGCCGGCGCTGTATCGCCGGGTCCGCCATCTCGCGCATCAGGCGCGATACATCGAGGCCGGCGCGCTGCGCCTCGGCGCGGATCGCCGCCTCGGTCGGCTCGCCGCGGCTGCGCATCAGCGCGTCGTGCAGCTGCACGTACTTGCCCTGCCGCTGCGCCGCCAGCAGGGCGCGGGACGCCAGCACGCTCGCCGGCCCCAGGATGGGGATGTCCTTCATGACCACGCGCACGTTGCGGTCGCGGTTGATCAGCTCGGCCATGTCCTCGTGCAGGCGCTTGCAGTAGGGGCAGCGCACGTCGAAGAACTCGACGATGCTGACGTCGCCGCGCGGGTTGCCGCGCACCGGGTCCTCGGCATTGTCGAACAGGGCGGCGCGCTGCGCGGCGATGCCGGCGCGCTGGGCCTCGCCGCGCTCGCGTTCCTCGGTGGCCTGGATGGCGGCGAAGGCGTCGCGCAGGATGGACGGGTCGCGCCGCAGCGCCTCGCGCAGGATGCCCACGATCTCGTCGCGCTGCGCGTCGCTGAAGGACTGCGCCATGGCGCGCCCGCCGGCCACCAGGCCGGCCGCGGCCAGCAGGAAGGATCGCCTCATGGTCTCTCCCGGCGCCTGTGCGCCTGCCTGTCCGCCATCCGGTGGGGTGGCGGCAACGTTCCCGGCGCGACGCCGCAACCGCCGCCCGCGCCGGCCCAGAATGCGGGCAGCGAAGGTTTCGCTCAACAGCGGCGCGCGGTTTCGCCGGCCGCTCCCGTGCGGGTGCGCCGGCCGGGACGGGTGGCTGCGCCGGTTGCCGGTGGCGGCGAAGGCGTCTATGGCCGGGTCCAGCAGCCGCGGGATGCGGATCGGGGGGCGCGTCCCGGGCCAGGGGGCCCAGGGGCCGGGGCCAGCCCTCCATCTGCCGCACCGCGACCAGTCGCCTCAGGGGCGGGCTGCGCAGCAGGGGAGGCCGTGACCCGGGCCATGACGACCAGGACCATTCGCTGCACGGAAGCCTTCGGCAGGACGCGGCCGCCACGCGCCAGGCCGGGTCTCGCGCTGCTGCTGGCCGCGCTGCTGCCTGGCTGCTCGACCATGAATTCGATGCTGCCGAGCTTCGGCGGCCCGCCCTCGGTGCCGCTCGGCACCCCGGGGAACGTCACCGGCTTCCTGGGCGGCGTGGCGGCCGAGGAACCACGGGCGGCGATCGTCGCGCGGGAGATCCTGTCGGCCGGCGGGTCGGCGGTCGATGCCGCGGTGGCGGGCGCCTTCGCGCTGTCGGTCACGCTGCCCTCGCGCGCCGGGCTCGGCGGCGGCGGCGCCTGCCTGGTGTTCTCGGCCGGCCGGCGCGAGGTCGAGGCCGTGATCTTCCCGGCCGGCGCGCGCACCGAATTGCCGCCGGGCACCGACCGCCCGGCCGCGGTGCCGATGATGGCGCGCGGGCTGTTCCTGCTGCACACCCGCGGCGGGCGCCTGCGCTTCGACCAGCTGGTGCGCCCGGCCGAGGACCTGGCCCGCTTCGGCACCGAGATCAGCCGCGTCTTCGCCGATGACCTGGCGGCGGTGGCCGCGCCGCTGCTGACCGACCCCAATGCGCGGCGCGTCTTCGCCAGCCCCGGCGGCGGTCCGCTGCGCGCGGGCGAACGGCTGACGCAGCTCGACCTCGGCGCGACGCTGGCGCAGATGCGCAATGGCGGCGTCGGCGAATTGTACCAGGGGCCACTGTCGCAGCGCGTGGCGGAGGCCTCCCTGCTGGCCGGGGGCGGGCTGACGGAAGCCGACCTGCGTGCCGGGCGTGCCGAGGCGAGCGCGCCCGTGCGCGTGGCCGCCGGCAACGACGTGGTGCATTTCCTGCCGGCCTCGGCCGATGGCGGCGCCGGCACGGCCACCGCCTTCCAGGCGGCGCTGGCGGGGTCGGTGCCATCGACCGGCGGTGCACCGGTGGGTGCGCAGGCGGGGCTGGTCACGCTGGATCCGCAGGGCAATGCGGTGGCGTGTGCGTTCACGATGAACAACCTGTTCGGCACCGGGCGCGTGTTGCCCGAGGTGGGCATCCTGTTGGGCGCGGCGCCGTCGGGCAGCGTCTCGCCGGCGCCGCTGGCGGTGGCGCTGGCGACCAACCGCGAACTGCGCGGCTTCCGCGCGGCCAGCGCGGGGGCGGGCCAGCAGGAAGCCGGTGCGGCGGCCGGCGGCGCCATGGGTGCGGTGCTGCGCCGCACGCCGAATGCCGACATCTTCGCCGCCGTGCCGCAGCCTGGGCGCGGGCTGGTGATCTCCTGCCCCGGCTATGCGCCGGGCAGCACGGCGAGCTGCACCGGCGTGGCCGATCCGCGCGGCGGCGGCGTGGCGATCGGCAGTTTCGCGCGGTGATGCGCGCACGGCGATGCTCCGCGGTGGTCCGGCGATGAAGGTCGGCCGGGCGGGGGATGCCCCGCCTTTCCTGGTGATGGACGTGATCGCCGCGGCCAATGCGCGCGCCGCGGCGCTACCGCCGGGCGCGCCGGGGATCATCCGCATGGAGGTCGGCCAGCCCGGCACCGGCGCGCCCCGCGGCGCCGCGGAAGCGGCGATCCGCGCGCTGAGCGCCGGCGCACCGATGGGCTACACGGAAGCCTTCGGCCTGGCATCGCTGCGCGCGCGGATCGCGCGGCATTATCGCGACCGCTACGCCCTGGAGGTGTCCCCGGCGCGCATCGCCGTCACGGTCGGCGCCTCGGGCGCGTTCCCGCTCGCCTTCCTCGCGGCCTTCGACCCCGGCGACCGGGTGGCGATGGCCGCCCCCTTCTACCCGCCCTATGCGAATATCCTGACCGCGCTCGGCATGCAGCCGGTGCTGCTGCCTTGCGATGCGTCCACCCGTTTCCAGCCAACGCTCGCGATGCTGGAACGCATGGACCCGCGGCCCGACGGCCTGATCGTCGCGAGCCCGTGCAACCCGGCCGGGACCATGCTGGCGCCGGACGAGCTCGCCGCGATCGCGCGCTGGTGCCACGCGAACGGCGTGCGGCTGGTGTCCGACGAGATCTACCACGGCCTTACGTGGGGCACGGTGGCCGAGAGCACCGCCGCGGCGTTCAGCGACAGCGCGGTGGTGGTGAATTCCTTCTCGAAATACTGGTCCATGACCGGCTGGCGCATCGGTTGGCTGCTGCTGCCCGAGGACCTGGTGCGGCCGGTCGAATGCCTGGCGCAGAACATGTTCATCTCTGCCCCGCACATCGCCCAGGTGGCGGCGGAAGCGGCGATGGACTGCGTCGATGAACTGGAAGCCAACAAGGCCGCCTATGCGCGCAGCCGGGCGGCGCTGCTGGAGGGCCTGCCGCGCGCGGGCTTCACCAGTATCGCGGCGGCGGATGGTGCCTTCTACCTGTGGTGCGACGTGGGACACCTGACCAACGACAGCGCCGATTTCTGCGCGCGGATGCTGGACCACGCCGGCATCGCGGCGACCACCGGGCTTGATTTCGACCGTGACCGGGGCGCGCGCTACCTTCGCTTCTCCTATTGTGGGACGGAAGGCGACATGGCGGCCGCGCCGGGGCGGCTCGCGGTGTGGCTGAAGCCCTGAGGGGCGCCCCGCGAACACTTGAGGCGCATCAACCGCCGATCCGCCGACGCGCGATAGCCTTCGCGCGATGCCCACGGACCCGCACCGGCGCGCGCTGCTCGCGCTGACCCTTGCCAGCACCGCATGCGACGGCGCGGCGGTGCGTCCGCCATTGCCTGGACTGACCGTCGGCGATCCCGAGGACGAGACCGGCCGCGATCCGGACACTGACGCGCTGCAGCGCCTGCGCGACGAGGTGGTGACGGCGCTGCGCCGCCGCGGCATCGACGCCACCGCCGGCACGCCGGGCCGCGCGGCGCTCGGGCTGCGCCTCAGGCTGATCCAGTGGGCCGGCCCAGACCTTGTGCCGCCGGCGCTGCACGACGGCGCCCTGGTGGTCGCGACGCTGCTGGAACGGGGCTGGCGCCGGGCGCGCACCGCCGTGGTCCTGCACGCGCCGCGCGGCGATGGCCCGGCACCGCTCGGAGAGCTGGTAGGGCAGGCGGTGGCGGGCATGGTCCTCGATGACCCGGCACCCGCGCGCGCGGCGGCCGACATCACCGCGACCGGGCGCCCGGTTCGCCATCTCGGTGCGGCTCGCTTCGCGGTCGGCGACGATGTCGTCGATCTCAGGGCCATTGCCCATGCGCATGACCCGATCGAGGATCCGGACGTGCCGGCCGCGACCGACGTGACGCTGCCCGGCCCCGCAGCCGGCGGGACCGTGGCGACCATCACGATCTACCAGGTTGACCCGCCGCTGACCGGCCTACCGTCGCGCCAGCCGGGCATCGATCGCAGCATCGACTTCCGCGACCCGGCGAACCTGGTGAAGTCCGCCTACTCGAACATCGTGAGCATCGTGCGCACCGAGGATCCGCGCCCTGTGCCCGTCGCCAGCCACCCGATCGGCCATTTTATGGTGAAGGTGGAGGTGCCGGGCTTCCCCGTCCTGCTCACCGCCATGACCACGCTCCAGCGGGGCGACACCGAGTTGGTCGACCTCACCATCCGCCGCGAACTGGGTATCGGCGGTATCCTGCTGACGCCGCAGCCCGGTCGGCTCAACGCAGCCGCCGAGCTGGCGCGCGAGCTGGCGCTGCGCCAGCGCATCCTGCGGGTGGTGGACGGGCTGTACTTCCGCCAGGAGGGCGGGAGGAACCGCGGCCCAGAATACCTGGTCGGCGCGGGCAATGTCGTCTTCGCCCGCGTGCGCATCCCGCTGCGAAACGGCACGGATGCTCTGGCATGCTTCGCCGAGATGGTCGCGCGCGGCCAGCACAACCGCTTCGGATCGCTGCTCAACCGCACGTTCAAGGGTACCGGTGCGGGCTGCGCCGCCTTCGCCATGAGTTGGCTGCAGGCGGCCGGTGTCATTCCCTTCGTCACCGAGCCGCCGCCGGGCCCGCCGCCGGCCGAACCCTCGGCGCTCGGCCCGCTGGAATTCTGGCGCGCCGCGCAGTCCCGCGTGCGCATCCCGTGGGCGCATCTGGGCTGCGACGAGCGCGTCGGCGCGGCGCAGCCGCAGGCCGCGCGCTACACGCTGTACGACCTGCTGCTGCATGGCGAGCAGCCGGCCTTCGTCGGCGCCGCGGCCGAAGGCCTGGCGGAACGGCTGCGCGAGCGCTTCGGCCTGGTCGGCTCGACCATTTTCGAAGTGGGCGTGCAGACGCCACTGCGCGGCGTGGCCGTCCTGCTGCAGCGGCGCGACCCGCTCGACCGGGGCGACTACGCATGGGCCGGCGATGGCCTCGATGTCACCTTTTGGGAGAATGCGCGCTTCTCGGCTTGGGTGCGTGGGTTGTGGCGCGACGGGCCGCGCCACCCGCAGCTGCGGCTGGCCCGCGAGGGGCGCTTCCTGGGCGTCGAGATCGACGCCACCGCCGCGCCGCGCCAGCAGGAACCGTTCTACGCCGCTGCCGACCGGCGGGCCGAGGCGCTGCGCGCAGGGCTGCCGCCCGCACCCACCTGCGAGGCCACCTTCGCGCGCGGTCTGGAATAGGGCGCGCGACCCGCTTCGCCCGGCGCCGAAGCATCGCGCGGTGAAGCGCGCTAGCCTCGCCCGATGTCAGACCCCACCGCCCCCGGCCCGCTCGCCGCCACTGCCGCGCTCATGGCCGACCCGGCCCGCGCGCGGATGCTCGCCGCGCTGATGGGCGGGCAGGCGCT
>LNEW01000153.1 GCA_001464375.1 Rhodospirillales bacterium Ga0074136
GCGCGCAACGCCAGGCTGTGCTGGAACCACCTGGCCGGGCGGCTTGGGGTGGCGCTTCATCAGCGGCTGACCGGCCAGGGCTGGCTGACGCCGGCGGCGGGCGGCTGGGATGCCTCGGCCGAAGGGCGCCAGCGCCTGGCGGCGACCGGCATCGACCTCGACCGCGCCGCCAGCGCGCGGCATTTCGCCTGCGACTGCATGGATTGGAGCGAACGCCGCCCGCATCTGGCCGGCGGGTTGGGGCGCGAGATGGCGAGCGCCTGGATGGCGCGCGGCTGGCTGCGCCGCGCGGCGTCGATGGGTGACGGCGACATCCTCGCGCGCCGCCGCCTGTCCCTGACGCCCGAGGGCGCTCGCGGGCTGCACGAAGGCTTCGGGATCGACGCACCGTGATGACGGCTGCACCTTGTGTTGCGGCTGGCGCTGCATGACCGCCGCCGCGGCGATGATGGCGGCGATCGCCGCCATGACCGGGCTGTCGCAGTTCCATCGCGCCGCGCTCGGCGTGGTGGCGCCCGATCTCTCGGCCGATCTAGCGCTCAGCCCGACCGTGCTGGGTGCGGCGAACGGGATGTTCTTCGCCGCGCTCCTGGTCGCGCAGGTGCCGGTGGGCATCGCGCTCGACCGCGCGGGGCCGCGGCGCACGGTCGGCGCGCTGACCGGCATCGCGGTGCTGGGCGCGGTATTCCAGGCCTTCGCGCAGGATGGTGCGGCGCTGCTGGCGGCGCGCTTCCTGATCGGGCTCGGTTCGGCAGCGTCCTTCATGGCGGCGGTCGTGTTGTGCGCGCGCTGGTATTCGGGTGCGGCGATGACGCTGGCGCTGTCGCGGGTGTTCGCGCTGTCGCAGCTCGGCATCCTGCTGGCGGGCGCGCCGCTCGCGGCCCTGGCCGGGCTGGTGGGATGGCGCGGGGCGCTTGGCGCCTCGGCGCTGCTCACGGCGGGGTGCGGGCTGGTGTGGTGGCGCCTGGTGCGCGACGACCCGCCCGACCGTCCGCCCGCCTTCCGCAAGCCCGAGACGCTGCGCGAGGCGCTGCTCGGCCAGGTCTCGATCTGGGCGCTGCCGGGCCTGCCGCGCGTGCTGTCGATGCACCTGGTCGCCTACGCCGCGGCGGCGACGGTGCTGGGCCTGTGGGCCGGGCCGTATCTGGCCGATGTGCACGGGTTGGACGCGGCAGGGCGCGGCTGGGTTTTGGCGGCGATGGGGGTGGCGATGCCGGCGGGGCTGCTGGCGGTCGGGCCGCTCGAACGCCTTTGCGGGCCGCGGCGGCGCATCGTCACCACCGGGGCGGTGCTGTCGGCGGCGATGCTGGGCGCGTTGGCGGCCTGGCCCGGCGCGCCGCTCGCCGGTGCGGTCGTGCTGCTGGTGCTGCTGGTGCTGTTCTCCGCCTATCCCGTGCTGGTGGTGGCCGAGGCCCGCACGCTGTTCCCCGACCACCTGGTCGGGCGCGGCGCCACCACGGTGAACCTGGCGCAGGTGCTGGGGTCCGCGCTGCTGCCGATGCTGGTGGGGGCCACCGTGGGGCTGTTCCCCGAACTGGGCGGGGCACGGCCGGAAGCCGCCTACCGGGCGGGGTTCGCGGTGCTGGGGGCGGCGCTGCTGGCGGGGGTGGCGGGGTGGGTCACATTGGCGAAGGGGGGCGCGAAATAAGGAACAAGGTCGGGGCCCGAACCCCCTCCTTTTCTGGCCATTAGCGCATCAGGGCAGCAGGGCCTCGGCCTCCCGCCAAAGGCGCGCGGCCAGGACGCCCGCCGGCTCCGCGACGGCAAGGCGCGCGGCCTGGCCGGCCCACATCTGCATCGCGCCAACATCGCCCGCCGCCTCGGCCGCGGCGCGCACCGGCGCGAACAAGGCGCGCTGCACCGGATACGGCGCGGCCGGCGGCGCCGGCGCACGCGCCACGTCATTGGCAATCCCGCGCCCCAGCCGGCCCGAGAACATCCGCGTCAGCATCGTCCCCTCGGGCTCCACCGCGGCGATCGCATCCGCCCAGGCCGGCGCGATGCCCGCCTCCGGGCAGCGCAGGAAGCCGGTGCCGATCTGCACCGCACTGGCACCGAGCGTCAGCGCCGCCGCAATACCCCGCGCATCCCCGATGCCGCCCGTGGCAATCACCGGCACATCCAGCGCATCCACCAGGCGCGGGATCAGCGCCAACCCGCCGGTCAACTGCGCCTCCGCCGCCGCAGGGTCGAAGGCGCCACGATGCCCGCCCGCCTCCGCACCCTGCGCCACGATGGCATCCGCCCCCGCCGCCACCGCAGCCCGCGCCTCGGCCAGCGTGGTCGCGCAGGCGAACCAGGCGATGCCGCGCGCCTTCGCGGCCGCGACGACATCCGGCGGAAACACCCCCATGATCGAGGAGACCGCCGCCGGCCCGGCCTCGATGATCGCCGCGCATTGCGCCGCGAAATCCGGCAGGAACGGACCCTCCGGAATGGCGGGGCGCGGCCCGTAGCCGGACAGGAACTCCGCCATCGCCGCCTCGGCCACCGCATCGCGCGCGGGCGGCGGGTCCGGCATCCAGAGGTTCACCTGGAACGACCCGTTCGACTGCGCGCGGAAGGCCCGCGCCCAGTCGGCAATGCCCTCGGGCGTGGTGGACAGCGCACCCAGCGCGCCCATCCCCCCCGCATTGGCCACCGCGGCGGCAAGCCCGGGCGGCGAGGCCGCGGCCATCGGCGCCATCAGGACCGGGATGCGCAGGCCGAAGCGTTCGCAGAAGGCGACGGCGCGGGCCATCTGTGGCCCCCGTGCCGGCGTGGTCGATGCCATGCGCTGGATGCTCCCTGCCGAAGGTGGCGAAGGCTACCGATGCCTGCGCCAGCGCGCCAGCGCGGCCCATGATGCGGCACAGCGCGGTGCGTGGTAACGCCGCATCATGTCTCGCCAGCGCCCCGACTTCACCGCCGAGTCCAGCCAGGGCCGCGTCGCCGGAATCGACGAGGTCGGCCGCGGCCCCCTCGCCGGCCCCGTTGTCGCGGCGGCGGTGGTGTTCCTGCGCGCGCCGCCCGCATCCCTGGCCGCCCTGATCGATGATTCGAAGCGCCTGAACCCTGGCCAGCGCGCCACCGCCTTCGCCGCGCTGCGCGATGCGGCGCGCGCGGGGCTGGTCGAATGCGCCGTCGGCGCGGCCTCGGCCACCGAGATCGGCCGGCTGAACATCCTGCGCGCGACGCACTTGGCGATGGCGCGCGCGCTGGCACGCATGACCACGCCGCCCGACCTCGCGCTGGTCGACGGCAACCAGGCCCCGCCTTTGCCCTGCCCCGTGCGCTGCGTGATCGGCGGTGATGGCCTGTCGCTGTCGATCGCCGCTGCATCCATCCTGGCGAAGGTGGTGCGCGACCGCGCGATGGCGCGGCTGGACCCGCGCTGGCCCGGCTATGGTTTCGCACGCCATGTCGGCTACGCGACGGCGGCGCACCGGGATGCGCTGCTGCGGCTTGGCCCGACGCCGCATCACCGGCGGGGCTTCGCGCCGGTGGATGACCTGTTTCGCTGACCTCGCCTGCCCCAACCGACGGGCGCAACCCATCGGATCGAGGCTCTGCCTCGATCCGGGAGCGCACGGCGCGAGCGCGCCCAACCCGCCCCCCGCCGCCCGCGCACCAGTGCACGGCGCGCAGCCAAGCGCGCGAATGCGCGCGCCAGCGCCTCAGGCCAGCAACAGCAAGCGCGAATGCGCGCGCCGGCGCCTGAGGCAATCGAAACATTGACCTGCCGAGTCGCACGAGCGATTCTGCGGCTTCCGTGGGGATGGGGTTTCGCGCTTGGGCACGCAGATCGATCTGCCGCTCGACCAGGTTCTGGTCGGGGACTGCATCGCGTGGCTGAGGCACCTGCCGCCGGCGTCGGTGCACGCCATCTTCGCCGACCCGCCCTACAACCTGCAACTGAAGGGCACGCTGCGGCGCCCCGATGATTCGCTGGTCGATGGCGTCGATGATGAATGGGACCGCTTCGCCGACCTCGGCGCCTATGATTCCTTCACACGCGAATGGCTGGCCGAATGCCGCCGCGTGCTGCGCCGCGACGGTACCATCTGGGTGATGGGCGCCTACCACAACGTGTTCCGCCTGGGCACGGCGTTGCAGGACCAGGGGTATTGGATCCTCAACGACGTCATCTGGCGCAAGTCGAACCCGATGCCGAATTTCCGCGGCCGGCGCTTCACCAATGCGCATGAGACGCTGGTCTGGGCGGCGCGCGGCCCGGAATCCCGCTACCGCTTCAACTACGCGGCGATGAAGGCGCTGAACGACGACCTGCAGATGCGCAGCGACTGGCTGATCCCGCTGTGCACCGGCCACGAACGCCTGCGCGACGATGCGGGGGCCAAGCTGCACCCGACCCAGAAGCCCGAGGCGCTGCTGCATCGCGTCATCCTCGCCTGCACATCGCCGGGCGAGGTGATCCTCGACCCGTTCCTGGGCTCGGGCACCACGGCCGCCGTTGCGAAACGGCTGGGCCGGCGCTTCATCGGCATCGAGCGGGAGCAAGCCTATGCCGATGCCGCGCTGGCGCGCATCGCCGCGGTCGACCCCGCGCCGGAGGACGCCGCCGCGGCGCTGCCATCCAGGAAGGAGCAGCCGCGCATCCCCTTCGGCACCCTGGTCGAACGCGGCCTGGTGCCGGCGGGCTCGCGCCTGTTCGACCGGCAGAAACGCTGGGAGGCGACGGTCGGCGCCGATGGCACGCTGCGCTGCGGCCTGGCCACGGGCTCCATCCACAAGGTCGGCGCGGCGGTGCAGGAAGCGCCATCCTGCAATGGCTGGCTGTTCTGGCACCTGGAACAGCGCGACGGGCGGCTGCGCGTGATCGACGAATTGCGCGAGGACATCCTGCGCCAGATGTAGCGCCGGATCCGCGCCGGCGCCGCCGCAACAAGGCAGTTCGGCGCCGGCCGACCTCGGCTACGCTCGGCGCGCGACAGGCAGGCAGGAGACCAAGCGATGAGCGAGTCGGTGACCGGGGGCAATGCGCCGGAGCCACGCATGGCACAGCCGACGGCGCGACAGCTCGAGCTGCACCGCGAGCTCGACGACGCGCCGGCGCCACCGCCCGCGCCACCGCCCGCGGCCAAGCCGGGCCGGCCATGGGGGCGGATCATCCTGGCCGAGGCACCCTACCTGGCCATGCTGGTCGCCGGTTTCGCCGGCGTTGCCTGGGTGGGTGGGGCCGAGCAGCCCAACCTGCCCTACTGGTATGTGCTGACGCCGATCTTCGGCCTGCTGTGCATCGTCGCCGGCTGGCCGCGCGCCGCGGCCCAGGGCGGCAAGACCCGGCTCGTCTGGACGCAGGCGCTGCACTGGGCCGCCTTCCTGATCGCGATGATGCTGCTGTTCGCACCCGCGGTGCGCGGCGTGGTGAACGACAACGCGACCGAGATCGGCCTGCTGCTTTTGCTGGGCCTGGGCACCTTCGTGGCCGGGGTGCATGCCGGGTCCTGGCGCATCATGGTGGTGGGCGGGGTGCTCGGCCTGTCGGTGCCGGCGGTCGCGACGATGCAGCAATCCGCCCTGCTGATCGGCGGCGGCGCGCTGGTCGTCGTGCTCACGGCGGTGGTCTTCCTGATCGTGGCGGCGCGCTCGGGGCGCTGAGCCTGGTCCGGAATTCGCCTTCGGGCGCATTCTGAAGCCCGGCACCGGCCCGCCCCTCCCTCCGGGCCACCGTGTATTCTGGATGGGTGGCCGAGTGGGCGAGCGGGCCGTCTCCAACGGTCTCTGATCAACGCCCGACCAGGGCCAGGGCACCCGGTCCGCCCTGGCGCTTAAGCCGCACCCGCCAGGTCGAGCAGCCGCCGCATCACCGAGGGCACGGCCGCGCGCGCCGCAAGCGCGTCCTGCCATTCACCCTCGGGCGGCCCGGCGGACGGCGGCAGCGCGGCGGTGAACAGCACCATTTCCAGCTCGAAATGCGTGAAGCCGTGGCGCGCGAGACCTGGCAGCAGGCGCCAGCCGGCTGGCGCCGGCGCATGGGCGAGCGCCTCCGCCGTATCCCACCGGGCCTCGCGCCACGGCGTTCCGGGCACTTCCAGCATCCCGCCAAGCAGTCCACGCGCCGGGCGGCGGCGCAGCAGCACGCGCCCGCTGGCGTCGCGCAGCAGGAAATGCGCGCCGTGGCGCAGCGGGCGGGCGGGCTTCGGGGATTTACGCGGCAATGTCCCGGCAATTCCGGCGCGGCGCGCCGCACACCCGCCCTGCCAGGGGCAGAGTGCGCAGGCGGGGTTGCGCGGCGTGCAGAGCGTCGCGCCCAGGTCGAACAGCGCCTGGGCGAAATCCCCGGGGCGGGCCCGCGCCGCTGGGTCGGCCATGAAGGCGCCGGCCAGCGTTGTCAGGTGCCGCTTGGCCCCGGGCAGGGGTTGCTCGACCGCATGCAGGCGCGCCACCACGCGTTCGACATTGCCATCCACCGGCACCACGGGGACGTCGAAGGCAATCGCGCCGACCGCCGCGGCGGTATAGGCGCCGATGCCCGGCAGCGCCGCCAGGCCCTCGATGTTGCACGGGAAACCGCCGGCGGCCACCACGGCCTGCGCGCAGGCGTGCAGGTTGCGGGCGCGGGCGTAATAGCCAAGGCCGGCCCATTCCTCCGCCACCGCGGCCCAGTCGGCCGCGGCCAGCGCCTGCACGCTGGGGAACCGGGCCAGGAACCGGGCATAGCGCGGCCCGACCGCGGCGACGGTGGTTTGCTGGAGCATCACCTCCGACAGCCAGATGCGGTAGGGGTTGCGCGGCTCGCCCGGGGGGGCGCGCCAGGGCAGGATGCGCCGGTGCCGATCGTACCAGGCGAGCAGGTCGGCGGCGGAGGGTCTGGGCAATGGCACGGGACGAGGAGCAGCGACGGTTCCTGGGCGGGCCGAGGCCGCTCGGCGCCCTTGTGCCAGCGCTCACACGCCCCGCCTTCAAGCGCAAGAGCCCTGCCGGGGCGCAGATCATGGCGGACTGGCCTGCGCTGGTCGGCCCGGCGCTCGCGGCCGTCTCGCAGCCGGTACGGCTGAGTTCGGGAGCCCTGACCCTGGCCTGTTCCGGGCCCGTCGCGATGGAATTGCAGCATCTGGCGCCGCAGCTGGCGCAGCGGATCAATGCGGCGCTGGGGCGGGTGGCGGTGGAACGCTTCCGATTCGTCCAGCGCGCGCCCGGATCGGCCGCGGCGCGGCCCCCGCCCAGGCTGGCCCCCGTTTCCCTGCCGGCGCGCGTCGAATCGGCGCTGGCGGACATCGCCTCCCCCGAATTGCGGGCGGCGCTGGAAAGATTGGCGCGCGGCGTCTATCGGAACAGGGGGTAGGCGCGCCCGAGTCCCGGCAGCGCCCTGTCGCCCCCATATCCGCCCCGGCCGCGCCTTCCCGGCGGCCGGACCTGAAGGAGATCGCGGACGATGTTCGACCGTCGCACCATACTCGCCGCTGGCGGCCTGCTCGCCGCCGGCCGCGCCAGCGCCCAGACCCCGGGCGCCACCCCGGGCGAGCGCATCCCCGACCCGCCCGCGGGCGATCAGCGGCTCGCGGAACGCTCGGTGGGCCGGGCCGATGCGCCGATGGTGGTGCAGGAATTCTTCTCCCTCACCTGCTCGCATTGCGGCGCCTTCCACCGCGACACCTATCCGCGCGTGAAGGCCGAACTGATCGATACCGGCAGGATCAGGCTGGTATGGCGGGACTTCCCGCTCGACCAGGTGGCGCTGGGCGCGGCGGTGGTGGCGCGGTCCTTCCCGGCCGAGCGCTACGAGGCCTTCATCAGCGCGCTGTTCGCCACGCAGGACCGCTGGGTCTATGCGCGCGGTGTCGATCACAAGGTGGAGATCGGCAAGATCGCGGCGGTGGCCGGCATGTCCGGCGCCGCCTTCGAAGCCGCCTGGACCGATGTGGACCTGGCCCGCGCCATCCTGGCGCAGCGCCAGCAGGGCGAACAGGAATACCGCATCCAGGCGACGCCGAGCTTCGTGTTCAACCGGCGCGTGGTCGGCGGCAACATTCCCTTCGACCGCTTCGCGCGCGAGGCCGCAACCCCGTGACGGATGACGGCGCCCTGCCGCCCGCCCAGCCCGGGCCGGAGGATGAGGAGGAGGGCGCGCGGCGCAGCGAGGCGCAGCGCATCGCCTCGGTGAGCGCCACGCTGGCGCGCATCCGCATCGCCGGCTTCAAATCCTTCGCCGAGGCCACGACCGTCGAGGTGCGACCCGGGCTGACCGGCATCGTCGGCCCCAATGGCTGCGGCAAGTCCAACGTGGTGGAGGCACTGCGCTGGGCGATGGGCGAGACATCCGCCAAGGCCATGCGCGGCGGCGAGATGGACGATGTCATCTTCGCCGGCACCGCCACGCGCGCGGGGCGGAACCTGGCGGAGGTGACGCTCAGCCTGGAGGAAGCGGAGGGGCTGGCGCCGCCGCCCAACCATGACCAGCCGGAACTCGAGATCGTCCGCCGCATCAATCGCGGCGAGGGCTCGAATTTCCGGGTGAACGGCAAGGAGGTCCGCGCGCGCGACGTGCAGACCATGTTCGCCGACATCGGCTCGGGCGCGCGGGCCTCGGCCATGGTCAGCCAGGGGCGGGTGTCCACGCTGATCCAGGCCAAGCCCGAGGACCGCCGCCAGGTGCTGGAGGAGGCCGCCGGCATCTCCGGCCTGCGCGCCCGCCGGCACGAGGCCGAGCTGAAGCTGCGCCAGGCCGAGACCAACCTGTCGCGCGCCGAGGATCTGCTCGGGCAGTTGGACACCCAGCGGCAGGGGCTGCAGCGCCAGGCGCGGCAGGCCAATCGCTATCGCAACCTCTCGGGCCTGGTGCGCCAGGCCGAGGGGGAATGGCTGGCGATCCTGGCCGCGCGCGCCGATGCGGCGCAGCGCGCCGCCCGTGATCAGTTGGCCAGCGCCCAGGCTGCCGTGCGTGTTGCCGAGGCGGAAGCCGAAGCTGCTGCCATTGCCGCCTTCGAGGCCGAGCAGGCCATCCCCGCCCCGCGCGCCGCCGAGGCCGCCACCCGCACCGCGCTGGAACGCCGTCGGGTCGAGACCGAGGGCCTGGAAGCCGAGGAACGCCGCGCGCGGGACGCGCTGGAGGCGGCGCAGGCGCGGCTCGCGCAGTTGCAGCGCGACCTGGCGCATGCCGAGGGCGTGCTGCGCGACGCGGATGCCGCGCGCGAACGCCTGATGGCCGAGAATGAGGCGCTGCGCGCTGTGGAGGGGTCGCTGCCAGCCCGCGCCGCCGCCGCGCGGGCCGCCCTGGACGCCGCGACCGAGGCCGCGCGCACCGCCGAGACCTCCGCCGAAGCCGCCACCATCGAGGCCGCCGAGGCGGCCGCCCGCGTGCAATCCGCCGCCGAGACGCGGAACGCCGCGCAGGCACGCCTTGCCCGCGCGCAGGACGGCCATGCCCGCCTGGCCGCCGAGCACGAGGCCGCCGCCCGCACCCGCATTCCCGCCGAGGCACGCGCCGAAGCCGCCGCCGAGGTCACCGCGGCCGACGCTGCGCTGGAATCCGCCCGCACCGCGCTGGAAGCGTCCGAAGCCGCCCGCGCCGAGGCCGCCGAGCGCCACGCCCTGGCCCGCCGCGCCGCCGCCGAGGCGACCGCCGCTGCCAGTCGCGCCGAGGCCGAACGCCGCGCCGCCGAGGACCGCCTGGCCCGCATCACCGCCCAGCACGCCGCCATGCTGGCCGATCGCGACGGCGCGCTGGCCGAGCACATCCCGCCCGCCGAGCGCGCGGCCGCCACCGCCACGCTGGACGCCGCGACCGATGCGGTGACGCAGGCCGGCGCCGCGCTGGAGCAGGCCGAGGCGATGCGCGCCTGGGCCGCGGCCGCCCACGCCGAGGCCGCCCGCGCCGCCACCGCCGCCGCCGGCGAGCGCGCGCGCGCGCAGGCCGAGGTGAGCGCGCTGACCGAGGTGCTGACCGCCCGCGAACCCGGCGCCGCGGCGCCGATCCTGGACCAGGTCGGCGTGCCCGCCGGCCTGGAAGCCGCGCTGGGTGCCGCGCTGGGCGAAGCACTCGAAAGTCCATCCGACGAGGGCGGGCCGCGCTTCTGGCGCGTGCTGCCGCCGCTCGATGCCGCCGCCGCGCTGCCCGATGGCGCGGTGCCGCTGTCGCGGTTGGTGGAAGCACCGGCGGCGCTGGCGCGTGCGCTGTCGCAGATCGGGCTGCTGCCGCGCGGCACCGATGGCGCGGCGATGCAGGCCGCGCTGCGCCCCGGCCAGTCGCTGGTCACGGAGGAAGGCGCGCTGTGGCGCTGGGATGGCCACACCGCGCGCGCCGGCGCGCCGACACCGGGCGCGGTGCGGCTGGCGCAGCGCAATGCGTTGCGGACGGCGGAAGGGCGGCTGGACCGCGCCGAGGCGGAGGCCGCGACCGCGGAAGCCAATCGCGCCGCCGCCGGCGCACGCGAGGATGAAGCCCGTGCCGCCGAAGCCACCGCGCGCGATGCGCGTGCGGCGGCAGACGGCGCGCTGAACGCGGCGCGGCAGGCGGAGGGCGCGCTGGCGGCCCGCCATGCGCGCGCCGAAAGCCGGCTGGCGGCAATCGCGCCGCAACTCGAACGGCTGGAGGCCGATCGGGCGGAGGCGGAAGCCGCAAAGGACGCGGCCTGGGCCGCCGAGGCCGGGCTGCCCGACCTGCCGGCACTGCGCCGCGTGGCGGAGGAGTCCAGCGCGGCCGAGACGCGCGCCCAGGCCGCCGAGCATGCCGCGCGCGAAGCCCGCCGGGCGGCTGAACACACCGCACGCGGCGCACGCCAGCACGAATCGACGCTCGCCACCCGCGCGGCCGAGGCCGAGAGCCGGCTGGCCGCGCTGGAGCCGCAGCTCGCGCGCCTCGCCACCGAATGCGCCGAAGCCGAGGCGGCGCTGGCGGAGGCGGTGGCGCTGCAGGCCGCGCTGCCGGACCTCGATGCGTTGCGTGCCGCCGTGGCCACTGCGCGCGATGACCTGGCCGCCGCGCGCGGCGCAGAGGTGACCGCGCGCAGCGACATCGCCGCGCTCGATGCCGAAGCGGCGCGCGTCGCGGCCCGCCTGGTCGCGGTGGGCGAGGAAGCCGCGTTGTGGACCGCGCGCGGCGAGGATGCCGAGGCGCGGGTGATCGACCTGCGCCGCCGCGGCAACGAGGCGCAGACGGAGCGCGACGCGCTGGCCGACGCGCCGGAGGAGGCTGCCGCGCGCCTGCGCAGCGCCGCCGCGATGATGGCGGAGTCGGAAGCCGCCCACGCCACGGCCGCCGCCGCGCTGGCCGAGGCCGAAGCGCGGCTGCGCAGCACGGCGGATGCGCGGCGCCGCATCGATGCCGCCTTCGCCACCGCGCGCGAGAGCCAGGTGCGGGCCGAAGCCGCCGCCGAGGCCGCGGAGACCGCCGGCGAGGCGGTGGCCGCGCGCATCGCCGAACGGCTTGGCGAGGATGCCGAATTGCCGCCGGCGGCCGACGAATTGAGCGACGCCGCCGAGGACAAGGCACGCCGCAAGGTCGAGCGCCTGGCGCGCGAGCGCGAGGAGATGGGCCCGGTCAATCTGCGCGCCGAGATCGAGGTGGGCGAGATCGAGGAGCGTGTCGGGCAAATCACCACCGATCGCGACGAGGTCCAGGCGGCGATCGCCAAGCTGCGCGGGTCGATCGGGCATTTGAACCGCGAGGGGCGCGAGCGCCTGCGCGAGGTGTTCGACCGGGTCGATGCGGAATTCCGGTCGCTCTTCTCGCGCCTGTTCGGCGGCGGGCGGGCGCATCTGGCGCTGGTCGGTTCGGATGATCCGCTGGAGGCGGGGCTCGAGATCTATGCCGAGCCGCCGGGCAAGAAGTTGGCGACGCTGTCGCTGCTGTCGGGCGGCGAGCAGGCGCTGACGGCGCTGTCGTTGATCTTCGCCGTGTTCCGCTGCCACCCCGCGCCGGTGTGTGTGCTGGACGAGGTGGATGCGCCGCTGGACGACGCCAATGTGGAGCGCCTGTGCGACCTGCTGGACGCCATGGCGGCCGAGAGCGGCACGCGCTTCCTGGTGGTGACGCACCATCCGCTGACCATGGCGCGGATGCACCGGCTGTATGGCGTGACCATGCAGGAGCGCGGGGTGTCGCGGCTGCTGAGCGTGGATCTGGGCCAGGCGGTGGAGATGGCGGAGGGGCCGGTCGCGGCCTGACGACCCGACCGGGCGCCGTCACGAAACTGTTCTAGTTTTGTTCTGGCGCGGCGATGTGTCGGATGGCATCCTCGCGATGGCCTGATGGAGACCGCCGCCATGTCCGTCCCCCCGATCCCGCCGGGCTATCACGCCCTCACGCCCTATCTGTCGGTAGCCGACCCGGCGAGCGCGATCGCCTTCTATGCCGAGGCGTTCGGCGCGACCGAGCGGATGCGCCTGATGATGCCCGATGGCAGCATCGGCCATGCCGAGATCACCATCGGCGACAGCGTCATGATGCTGGGCGGCGCCTGGCCGCAGACGGGCTTCGCACCACCGGAGGGCGGGCCGATCCCGGTCATGCTGCATCTGTACGTCGCGGATGCCGACGCGACCTTCGCCCGCGCGGTGGAAGCCGGGGCGCTGCCCTTGGCGCCGGTCGAGCAGAAATTCTATGGCGACCGCAGCGGGTCGCTACGCGATCCCTTCGGGCATCGCTGGACCGTCTCGACCCATGTCGAGGATGTCAGCACGGAGGAAGCGCAGCGGCGCATCGCGGACATGCACCAGGACGACGGCTGACGCGGCGCCGCGCGCCAGGCGGTTGACGCCGGCGTCCGCGCGGCGCGATCTGCCCGTCATGCCCGTCCGCATTTTCGAACGCCTGGTCGATCCCGTCACGCCGCCGGGGCAGGCCGCGTCGCGCTTCCTCGGCGTGCCGGTGCCCGACCATGCGCCGCCGAGCAGCCTGCTCGGCTTCTACTGGCATTTCGCACGCCAGGCGCGCGGGTTGTTCGGCGCGCTGTTCGTCGCCGGGCTGTGCGTCGCGCTGCTCGATGCGCTGATCCCGGTCTTCATCGGCACGCTGGTGTCGCTGCTGGCCGCACACGGGCCGGAGGCGCTGTGGGACAACGCATGGCACACGCTGGTCGGCATGGCGGTGGTGCTGCTGGTCGGCCGGCCCATCGCCATCACAGCGCAGAACCTCATCACCCAGCAGGGCATCGTGCCGGCGGTGACGTCCATGATCCGCTGGCAGGCGCACTGGCATGTCGTGCGCCAGGGCTGGGCCTTCTTCCAGGAGGATTTCGCGGGCCGCATCGCCACCCGCGTGATGCAGTCCGGCCCGGCGCTGCGCGAGAGCATCGTCCAGTCGGTCAACGCGGTCTGGTACATCCTGGTCTATGGCACCGGCGCGATGCTGTGGCTGGCGAGTGCGGACCTCTGGCTCGCGCTGCCGGTGCTGGTGTGGTTCGTGCTGTATGCGGTGCTGCTGCGCTTCCTGGTGCCGCGGCTGCGCGACCGGTCGCGCGCGGCGTCCGAGGCGCGCAGCGCGCTGACCGGTCGGGTGGTCGATTCCTACACCAACATCCTGACCGTGAAGCTGTTCGCCCGCGCGCAGGACGAGGACGCCTTCGTGCGCGAAGGCCTGCTCGGGCTGAACGCCGCCTTCGGGCGCCAGGTGCGGCTGGTGACACTGAACGGGTTGCTGCTGTCGGTGCTGAATGCGTCGCTGATGGTGGCGGTGGCGGGTGTGTCCGTCGCGCTGTGGCAACGCGGGCAGATCGGCCTCGGCACGGTCGCGACCGCGCTGCCGATGGCCTGGCAGATCGCCAACATTTCCGGCTGGGTGGCATTCAACGTGACCGCCATCTTCGAGAATATCGGCGTGGTGCAGGAAAGCATGGGCTCGATCGCCGTGCCGCCCACCGCGCCCGACCCGCCAGACGCGGCGCCGCTGCGCGTGACGCAGGGCGAGATCCACTTCGACGCCGTGGAATTCGCCTATGGCCGGCAGACCGGCGTGCTGCGCGGCTTCGACCTGGTCGTGAAGCCCGGGGAACGCGTGGGCCTGGTCGGCCATTCCGGGGCGGGCAAGACCACCGCGGTGAACCTGCTGCTGCGCTTCTTCGCGCCCGAGCGGGGCCGCATCCAGGTCGATGGGCAGGATGTCGCGTCGGTCACGCAGGAAAGCCTGCGCGCCGCGGTCGGCATGGTCACGCAGGACACCGCCCTGCTGCACCGGTCGATCCGCGACAACATCCGCTATGGCCGCCCCGAGGCGACCGACGCGATGGTCGAGGCCGCGGCCCGGCAGGCGCAGGCGCATGACTTCATCATGGCGCTGACCGACTGGCGCGGGCGGACTGGCTACGATGCCCATGTGGGCGAACGTGGCGTGAAGCTGTCGGGCGGGCAGCGCCAGCGCATCGCCATCGCGCGGGTGCTGCTCAAGGATGCGCCGATCCTGGTGCTGGACGAAGCGACCAGCGCACTCGATTCGGAGGTCGAGGCCGCGATCCAGGAACAATTGGCGGCGCTGATGGCGGGCAAGACCGTCATCGCCATCGCGCATCGCCTGTCCACCATTGCGCGCATGGACCGGCTGGTGGTGCTGGACCAGGGCCGCGTGGTGGAACAGGGGACGCATGCCGAATTGCTGGCCCTGGGCGGCGTCTATGCCGGACTGTGGGAAAGGCAGTCCGGCGGCTTCGTGGATGCCTAGGAAAAGCGCCGTTTGTGCGGCACACGCGCTTGACAGTCGGATGGACGAACCGTAAAGCGCGGCCTGCCTTCCGGCGGGGTCTCGCCAGGGAGCCAAAGTGAACGAACGCAACGGTTTCGACGAGAGGTTGCGGCAGGCGCGGGCTCGTGAAGGGCTCGACAAGCGTCCGAACGGGCGCGGAAACCTGCCGCAGGGCCCCTGGGGGATTGGTTTGCGCGCGGGGGTCGAGGTTGTCTCGGCCCTGGGTGTGGGCATCGGTATCGGCTACCTGCTGGACCGTTGGCTGGGCACCTGGCCTTGGCTTTTCCTGGTGTTCTTCGTCCTGGGCAGCGTGGCCGGGGTGGCGAACGTGTATCGCCTGTTCATGCCGCGCCCTGGTGCGAAGTCTAGCGGGGGACCAGACGGTGGCGGTTGAAGGCAAGACGATCGACGCGCTGAGCCAGTTCGAACTCTCGCCCGTGCTCGGCGTGTTCGGCGATGCCGTATCCTTCAGCCAGTCGAACCTGTTCATGGTCGTGGCCGTCGCGCTCACCTGGTTCCTGATGAAGGCGACCGCGGATCGCGGCGCGCTGGTGCCGGGCCGCCTCCAGGCGCTGGGCGAATCAGCCTATGGCTTCATCCACGACATGGTGGGCGCCCAGGTCGGCGACGAGGGCCGCAAGTACTTCCCCTTCGTGTTCTGCATCTTCATGTTCGTGCTGTTCGGCAACCTGCTCGGCATGCTGCCCTACGCCTTCACCTTCACCTCCCACATCGCGGTGACGCTGACGCTGGCGGCGATCGTATGGGTGTCGGTGACCGTGATCGCGCTGCAGCGCCACGGCATGCACTTCTTCTCCTACTTCTTCCCCGAGGGCGCGCCGACCTGGCTGGCGCCGATCATCATCCCGGTCGAGATCATCTCCTACCTCTCCCGCATGGTGTCCCTCTCGGTCCCGCCGGCCACGTCATGCTGAAGGTGTTCGCCACCTTCGTCGTGCTGCTGGGCGGCCTCGGCACGGTGGGGCCCTTCGTGGCCGCCATGCCGCTGGCGGTGAATGTCGCCCTCGTGGGCTTCGAATTCCTGGTCGCGTTCCTGCAGGCCTATGTGTTTGCGATCCTGACCAGCATCTACCTGCACGACGCGGTGCACCTGCACTGACCCGCCATGTGACCGGGGTGCTCAGAACATCCATGTGAAGAAGGACGAACATCATGGAAGTCGCCGCCGCGAAGGCCCTTGGGGCTGGTATTGCCGTCATCGCGCTGTTTGGCGTGGGTCTGGGCATCGGCAACATCTTCTCCTCGCTGATCAACAGCGTGGCCCGCAACCCGGCGGCCCGTGACGTCGTGTTCCCGTTCGCCATCCTGGGCTTCGCGCTGACGGAAGCCGTGGCGCTGTTCGCGCTGCTGATCGCCTTCCTCATCCTGTTCGCCTGAACCGTGCGCCCCGCCCGCCCATCCGGGCGCGGCGGGGGCACCTTTGTTTTCTAGTGCGAGACATCCGATCGCCTCATTCCGGCTGATCGGATATTGCTCTAGCGGCGAGGAGAGGACGGCGATGCGCCGAGTGATGTTCCTGGCGGCCCTGGCTGCCGCGCTGCCCACCATCGCGATCGCCGCGAGCACATCGGCCGTGCCGGTGGACGGCATGCCGCAGCTCGCCTTCGGCCACCGCGAGCAGGGCCGCCTGCTGGTTGGCCAGATGGTGTGGCTGCTGCTGATCTTCGCGGCGATGTATTTCCTTATGGCGAACGTCGCGCTGCCGCGTGTCGGCGCCGTGATCGAAAGCCGCCACGCCCGCATCGCCGCCGACCTCGAGGCCGCGCAGGCCGCGAAGCTGGAAGCGGATGGCTCCATGGCCGCGCACCGTTCCGCGACCGATGCCGCCCGCGCCGAGGCCCGCGCTGCCGTGGCTGGCGCCGTCCACGCCGCGCAGGACGATGCCGATGCGAAGTCCGCCGCGCTGGCCGCGCGCCTGAACAAGCAGATCGCGGATGCCGAAGCGCAGATCGATGCCGCCCGCGCCTCCGCGATGGGTGCCATCCGCGGCGTGGCCACCGACACGGCCGAGGCGCTGGTCGCCCGCCTGGTCGGCCGGGCCGACCGCGCCACCGTCGAAGCCGCGGTGGGCCGTGTGCTCGCCAGCAGCGGGAGGGCGTGATGTCCGATCCGAAATTCTGGGTTGCCGTCTCCTTCGTCCTGTTCTTCCTGCTGCTGGGCAAGAAGATCTGGGGCGTGCTGACCGCCGCGCTCGATGGCAAGGCCGAGAGCATCCGCCGCCAGCTGGCCGAGGCCGCCGGCCTGCGCGCGCAGGCCGAGCAGATGCTGCAATCCGCCGAGGCCGAACGCGCTGCCGCCGCCCGTGAAGCCGAGGAACTCCTGGCCCGCGCCCGCAGCGAGGCCGAGCGCCTGGCCGCCGCCGCCGCCGCCGAGGCCGAGGCCGCCGCCAAGCGCCGCGAACGCATGGCGATGGACCGCATTGCCGCCGCCGAGGCCTCGGCCGTGGCCGAGGTGCGCAACGCCGCCGCCGACATCGCCGGCGCGGCCGCGCGGGCCGTCATCGCCGAGACGCTGGATGCCACCGCCGATGCGGCGCTGGTGGACCAGTCGGTCGCCGACCTGCCCAAGGCGCTGCGCGCCGCCTGACGCGCCGCACATCCCACGGACAGGGCGCCCTTCGGCAACGAGGGCGCCTTTTTCGTGCGCAACGGCCGCCCCTTCCCCTTTCCGGCGCATTTGGTAAGCATCGCGCCGACAGGCCAGGGAGGTCACGATGCGACTCAGGATCACGCTTGCCGCGGCACTTCTCGCTGGCAGCACGCTCGCCGCGCAGGCGAATACCTTCCGCTGGGCCAATGACGGCGACGTCAATTCGATGGACCCGTACGCGCGCAACGAGACCTTCCTGCTCTCGTTCAACGCCAACATCTACGAACCGCTGGTGCGGCGGAACCGGCAGCTGCAGGTGGAACCGGCCCTGGCGGCGCGTTGGGAACAGCCCTCGCCCACCGTGTGGCGCTTCCACCTGCGCGAGGGCCTGCGCTTTTCCGACGGCACGCCCTTCACCGCCGACGACGTGCTGTTCTCCTACGAACGTGCGCGCGCGCAGGGGTCCAACATCTCCTCGGTCTTTGCCTCGGTGAAGGAGGCGCGCGTCGTCTCGCCGACCGTGATCGAGTTCGAGACGACCCAGCCCAACCCGATCCTGATCGAGGAAATCACCACCTGGGGCATCATGTCGCGCGCCTGGGCGGAGCGGAACAACGCCACGCGCAGCGTCGACCTCACCACCCGCCAGGAGAACTTCGCCACCCGCAACGCGATGGGCACCGGGCCCTTCGTGCTGGTCAGCCGCGAGCCCGACCGGCGCACCGTGCTCACCCCCAACCCGACCTGGTGGGACCGGCCCGAACACAACCTCACGCGCGTCGAATTCAACGTCATCGCCAATGACGCGACCCGCATCGCGGCGCTGATCAGCAACGAGGTGGACATGGTCTATACCGTGCCGCCGCAGGACACCGACCGGCTGTCGCGCACGCAAGGCATCCGCGTGCACCAGCAGGCGGAACTGCGCACCATCTACCTCGGCATGGACCAGTCGCGCGACGAATTGCTGAAGTCCGATGTGCGCGGCCGCAACCCGTTCCGCGACGTACGCGTGCGCCGCGCCTTCCAATTGGCGATCGACAACGAGGCGATCGTGCGCACCGTCATGCGCGGCCAGGCGCGCGCCACCGGCCTGATGGTGGGGCCCGGCGTGAACGGCCACACCGATGCGCTGGATGCCGCCGTCCGGGTGCGCCCCAACGTGGAGGAAGCCCGCCGCCTGCTGACGGAGGCCGGCTACCCCAACGGCTTCACCGTCGGCATGGACTGCCCCAACGACCGCTACGTCAACGACGAGGCAATCTGCACCGCCGCCGTCGCCATGCTGGCACGCGCGGGCATCCGCGTGCAGCTCAACGCGCAGACGCGTGCGCGCTACTTCGCCGAGATCCTGGCCCCGCGCTACAACACGTCATTCTTCATGCTGGGATGGACGCCGGCGACCTACGACGCGCACAACGCGCTCTACAACCTGATGGGCACGCGCGACGGCACGCGCGGCGTGTTCAACTCCGGCGGCTTCTCCAACCCGCGCTTCGACACGCTGACGAACCAGATTGCCGTCGAGACCGACCGCACGCGTCGCCAGGCATTGTTGGACGAGGCGATGCGCCTGCACGCGACCGAGGTCGGCCACATCCCGCTGCACCAGCAGGTGGTGATCTGGGCAGCCAGGCAGAACGTCACGCTGCAGCAGCTGGCGGATAATTGGTTCCCGCTCAGGCTGGTGCGCATCGGCCAGTAACGCGAGGGGGCCTGCCCCCTCGACCCCCGCCAAGGGGCAGCCGCCCCTTGGATCCGGGTTATTCGGCGCGGGCGCCGGAGGCGCGCACCGCTTCGCGCCAGCGCACGCTCTCGGCCGCGACGAAGGCCGGCAGATCCGCGCGCGAAAGCGGCATGGGGTCGAAGGCGCGCTCGCGGAACAGCGTGGCCATCTCGGGACCCGCCAGGGCACGGCGCGTCTCGGTATCGATCCGGGCCAAGGCCGCCTCGGGCGTCGCCCGCAGCGCGAACAAACCGGTCCAGTTCACCGAGAGGAATCCCGGCAGAACCGATGCAATGGTCGGCACGCCCGGCAGCGCGGCATTCGGCGTCTCCGACGCGACACCCAGCGCCCGGATCGCCCCGCCACGCACCTGCGGCAGCGCCGTGCCGAGCCCATCGAACATCATCGGCACATTGCCCGCCACCAGGTCGGTCATCGCCGGCGCACTGCCGCGATAGGGCACATGCGTCATCTCGACACCGACCGCGGCGCGGAACATCTCCCCCGTCAGGTGCAGCTGCGACCCGGTGCCGGACGACGCGAAATTCACCCGCCCAGGATTGGCGCGGATATGCGCGATCAGGTCCGGCAGCGTCGCCATCGGCAGCGCGCGCGGGTTCACCACCAGCACATTGGGCTGCTGCGCCAGCATGGCCACCGGCGCGAAATCCGCATCCGGGTCGAAGGGCAGCCGCGCATAGAGCGCCTTGTTGATGCAGATGAGCGACGCGGTCGCGACCAGCAGCGTATGGCCATCCGGTTCGGCACGCGCGAAGGCCTCGCCCGCCACGGTGCCGCCGGCGCCGCCGCGGTTGTCGATCACCACGGGCTGCCCCAGCGCGGCCGACAGCCGCTCCCCGATCGCGCGCGCCAGGATGTCGGTGGTGCCGCCCGCGGCGAAGGGCACCAGGATGCGGATCGGGCGGCTCGGGAAGGCCTGCGCGCGGGACGGGGCGGCGAGCGCAGCGGCGCCGATCACCCCCAGCGCGGCGCGTCGTGCAAGCATCGGCATGGCGTTGGTCTCCTGGCTGACACGCGAAGTGTAGCGCCGCTTCGACGGGGCCGTGAACCGGCGGACCAGGCGGCTCAACCCAGCGGGCCGATCAGCGCGGCGCCGGGGCGCGCGCCCTGTGGCCCATCCAGCAAGGTGTGCAGCGCGGCGCGGGCGGCGGCCTCGCCGATCACGGGCGTGGCGAAGCGCAGGAACTTCGCGCGCACCGCATCCGGTTCCATCGGCAGGCCAGCATCGCCCGGCACGCGATCGGCGCGCGCGGACAGGGCCGTGCCGTCGCGCAGCGTCACGCGCAGCGCCGCGCCGCGCGCACCCGCCTGTGTCAGCGACGTGTCCTCGGTCAGCGTGACCAGCGCCTCGATGCCGCGCAGCGTCGGGTCCGCCAGCGCCGCATCGGTGTAGGCGGCGGGGCCGAGGTCACCCTGCACCAGCGCCGCCGCCACCGCCCAGGACAGGCTGAACTGCGCTGTGATGGCGCTGCCCGGCGCCTGATTGCCGGCATAGCGCAGGGCCTCGGCATAGGTCGCGAGGGTGATCGTCGCGATCCGCTCCGGGGCGCCGATCGCTGCGCGCAGGGCCAGGGCGGCCGTGGCGGCGTAGTGCGCATGGCGCACGCCGGCGAAGGGCTTGATATAGGCTTCGTCGATCAGCCAGGTGCCGGGTGGTTCAACCGCTGCGGGCGCGTCGAGCCCGAGCGCCAGGCGGCGCGCTTGCGCGAAGCCGTCCCCCGGCGCGTCCATCCCGGCCATGGCACCGGCGGCGCACAGCGTGCCCAGCAGCACGGCATGCGCCGGGTAGGTGTTGCGCCCATCCATCCCCGCGGCGATCGGCGCATACATCGCGAAGGGCACCTGGCAGCCGGCCAGCCGCACGGCGCGCGCGGCGGAGTCGGCATCGCCGCCCGCGAGCCGCACCGCCGCCGCCGCGGCCCCGAGCGCGTGCCAGGACCCATCGACATGCATCCCCGGGCGGATGCGCCAGGCCTCGCCGGCGCGCGCGCCGACCTCGTAGCCGACCACGAAGCCCGCCAGCGCCTCGTGCAACGTCGCGCGTCCCTCGGCCAGGGCGGCGATGCAGAGCGGGGCGACGGCGAGCGCCGGGCGGCCATGCGCGCGGGCCAGGCCCTCATTCGCTTCATCCCAGCACATCGCCGCCGCCAGCGTGGCCGCGGCGCCGGCCTGCGACAGCCCGGGCATGATGCCCGCGAGGCGAATCGCGCCGGGCATTGTCGCGCCCAGCGCCGCCCCGAAGCCGCGCACCCGCGCATGGCCGAGGCCGGCGAGCATGCAGCCGAGGCTGTCCGCGAGCAGCAGCCGCGCCTTGGGCGCCACGTCGCTGTCGGCGGGCGGTCCGTTCCAGGCGAAGGCGATGGCATCCTGCGGCGCCGCCATGCCCGTCATGGCGCGCGCACCGCGAGCGCGGCGGTGAAGAACGCTGCCGCATCCGCCGCGAAATCGTGCAGGAAGGCCACGCGGTCGAGCCCGGGCGGATCGGCGCAGAGGTAGGGCAAGGCAACGCGGCGTTCAGCATCGCAGGGCGGCATGAACACCCAGTGCCCGGCCTGCGGCACCACGACCGGCACCGGGCGGCCGGGCAGCAGCGGCGCAATGGCCTCGGCGTGGTGGGGTTCGCGCAGCACCGTGTCGTCACCGGCGCGCCACAGGCGCAGCCTCGTGCGGGGCGGCACCCCGGCCAGGCCGTCGGGTGCGAACAGGAAGCCGAGCGCCGGGGCGGCCAGCAGCGCGGCGCGCACGCGCCCATCGGCCGCGCCGAACGGCGGCAGGCCCGCTGCCGCTTCCAGCGCCGCGCGGCCAAACGGGGATTGGCAGAGCCGCTCCTCGGGATGGTCGGCGCAGAGCGCGACCCAACGCGCCGGATCGACCTGCCCGCCCACCAGCAGCAGCGCCGCCGTGGCACCCGCCGAATAGCCGAACACGCCGATGCGTGCGGCATCGATCCGCGCCGGCCGCGCCGCCAGCGCATGGTCCAGCACGCGCGTTGCGTCGCGTGCGCGCGCGGCCATGCGGGCGAAGGCGTTGGGGGCGGTGCGGTCGGCTTCCTGCGTCACCGCCACGGCCGCGATGCCAGCCTGCGCCAGCGCCTGGCCGAGCGGCGCGTGGTCGCTGAAGGCCCCGCCGGCGCCATGCAGCAGCAGCACCAGCGGGCCGCGCGCCGTGCCGTCCGGCAGCCAGAGCGCGCCGGTCAGGGGCGGCGTTCCAGGCACTTCGATCGGCGTTTGCGCGCGCGCCGCCGGGGCGAACAGCGCGCAGGCCAGCAACAGGGCCACGAGACGGATCATCGCCCGATGCTGCGCGCGGCCGTGGCGCCGCGCAACGGGATCAGAAGGCGATGCGCCCCGCGGCGGCGAGCGCCAGCAGCAGCGACGCGACATGCGTCGATTGCTGCACTTCGCCTTCGCGGATCACACGCAGCACCTCCGGCACGGGGATGAGTTCGACGGCGATCTCCTCCCCATTGTCGAAGGATTGCGCGCCGGCCGGCGCCGCCCCCAGCGCGAGCACGGTGTGCACGCGGTTGGTGTGGGTGGACGGGTTCGGGCGCAGCGTCACGACGTGGCGGAATTCACGCGCGCCGAAGCCGGTCTCCTCGCGGAATTCCCGCGCGCCGCCGACGACCGGATCGCCATCCGCGGCGTCCATCACGCCGCCGGGCAGTTCCAGGTGTACCGCGCCCGCCGCATGGCGGTACTGGCGGTTCATCACGAGATGGTCGTCGTCGGTGAGGGCCACCACATGCACCCAGTCGGCGTATTCCAGCACGTAGAACGGGTCCACCACGTCGCCCGAGGGCGCCACGCAACTGTCGGCCCGCACGCGGATCCAGCGATCCGCGAGCACGATCCGGCTGTCGGTGACGCGCCAATGGCCCAGCTTCGTCACTCGGCGGCGACCTGGTGCTGGTTCGCATAGGCTTCGAGCGGCGCGCAGGAACACACAAGGTTGCGGTCGCCATAGACGTTGTCGACGCGCTTCACCGGCGGCCAGTACTTGCGCGCCTTGACGAAGGGCAGCGGGAAGGCCGCCTGTTCGCGCGTATACGGGTGCGTCCAGGCGTCGGCCACCACCTCCGCGGCGGTATGGGGCGCGTTCTTCAGCGGGTTGTCGGCCTTGTCCATGCGGCCCTGTTCGACGGCACGGATCTCGGCGCGGATCGCGACCATCGCGTCGATGAAGCGGTCGATCTCCGCCTTGGGCTCGCTCTCGGTGGGTTCCACCATCAGCGTGCCGGCGACCGGCCAGGACATGGTGGGGGCGTGGAAGCCGTAGTCCTGCAGGCGCTTGGCGATGTCCTCGACGAGAACGCCGCCGCCCTGCTGGAAGCCGCGGCAATCCAGGATGCATTCATGCGCGACCATGCCGTTCGCGCCACGATAGAGCACCGGGAAATGCGCCTCGAGCCGCTTCGCCATGTAGTTGGCGGACAGGATCGCGACCTCGGTCGCGCGCGTGAGGCCCTCGGCACCCATCATGCGGATATAGGCGTAGGAGATCGGCAGGATCGACGCCGACCCGAAGGGGGCCGCGCTGACCGGCCCGAAGCCCGTGCCCGGTCCGGCTTCGGCCAGCATCGGATGGTTCGGCAAATGCGGTGCCAGGTGCGCCGCCACGCCGATCGGCCCGACGCCCGGCCCGCCGCCGCCATGTGGAATGCAGAAGGTCTTGTGCAGGTTCAGGTGGCAGACATCTGCACCGATGCCGCCGGGACTGGTGAGGCCCACCTGCGCATTCATGTTGGCGCCATCCATGTAGACCTGCCCGCCGGCCGCGTGCACGGCGGCGCAGATCTCCTTGATGGCAGCCTCGAACACGCCATGCGTGGACGGATAGGTCACCATCAGCGCCGACAGGTTCGGCCCGTGCTGCGCGATCTTGGCGTGCAGGTCGGCGACATCGACATTGCCATCGCGGTCGCAGCCCACCACCACCACCTGCATCCCCGCCATCACGGCGGATGCCGGGTTGGTGCCATGCGCGGAGGATGGGATCAGGCAGATGGTGCGATGCCCCTCCCCGCGCGCCTGATGGAAGGCACGGATGGCGAGCAGCCCGGCATATTCGCCCTGGCTGCCGGCATTGGGCTGCAGGGACACCGCGGCGAAGCCGGTGATCCGCGCCAGCCAGGATTCCAGCTGGCGGATCAGCGCGATGTAGCCCGGCGCCTGGTCCACCGGCGCGAAGGGATGGATGTTGCCGAAGCCCGGGAAGGTGACCGGGATCATCTCCGCCGTCGCGTTCAGCTTCATGGTGCAGGACCCGAGCGGGATCATGCTGCGGTTGAGCGCGACGTCCTTGTCCTCGAGACTCTTGAGGTAGCGCAGCATCCCATGTTCGGAATGGTGGCTGTCGAAGACCGACGCGGTCATGAAGGGCGTCAGACGCCGCACCGATTCCGGCAGGTCGCCGGCCGGCGAGAGCATGCCGAGCGAGGCCGGCGCCGTGCCGGTGACCTCAGCCACCACCGCACAGAGCACGTCGAGCTCGGCGCGCGTCACCGTCTCGTCGAGTGCCACCGCGACGCATCCCGCATCGACACGGCGCAGGTTGAAGCCGCGGCGCAGCGCGGCGGCCACCAGCGTATCGGCGCGCGAACCGGCCTCGATCGCGATGGTGTCGAAGAAGCCGTCATGGCGCAGGCTCAGCCCCGCCTTCTGCGCGGCATCGCCCAGCAGCCGCGCCTGCAGCCGCACGCGGCGCGCGATGCGCTTCAGCCCCTCGGGCCCGTGCCACACCGCGTACATCGCCGCCATCACCGCCAGCAGCACCTGCGCGGTGCAGATGTTCGACGTCGCCTTCTCGCGCCGGATATGCTGCTCGCGGGTCTGCAGCGCGAGGCGCATCGCCGGCGCGCCGGCGGCATCGACCGACACACCCACCAGGCGGCCCGGCATCAGGCGCTTCAGCGTGTCGGTCACCGCCATGAAGGCGGCGTGCGGGCCGCCATAGCCCATCGGCACGCCGAAGCGCTGCGCGCTGCCCACGACGATATCGGCGCCCATCTCGCCCGGCGGCTTCAGCAACGTCAGCGAAAGCGGGTCGGCCGCGACGACGGCGAGGCCGCCGGCGCCATGCACGGCGGCGATCTCGGCCGTCAGGTCGCGCACCTCGCCGGTGGTGCCGGGGTATTGCAGCACCAACGCGAAGGGCTTCTCGGCGGCACAGGCGGCGGCGATCTCCGCGACGGGCGCGACATGCACGCGCCAGCCATGCGGTTCGGCGCGCGTGCGCAGCACGGCCAGCGTCTGCGGATGCAGGTCGGCGGCGACGACGATGGCGTCGGACTTGCCGCGCGTCGCGCCATGGGCCATCGCCATGGCCTCCGCCACCGCGGTTCCCTCATCGAGCAGCGAGGCGTTCGCCACCGGCAGGCCCGCCAGGTCGCAGACCATGGTCTGGAAATTCACCAGGGCTTCGAGGCGCCCCTGCGCGATCTCGGCCTGGTAGGGCGTATAGGCGGTGTACCAGCCCGGATTCTCCAGCACGTTGCGCAGGATCACCGGCGGGGTCAGCGTGCCGTGGTAGCCCAGCCCGATCAGCGACTTGATGTCGGCGCGGTTGCGCTGTGCCAGGTCGCGCAACTCGGCGATCACCTCCGCCTCGGTCACCGGCGGGGGCAACGCCGAGAGATCGGCGCCGCGGATTGCCGCGGGCACCGTGCGCGCCGCCAGGTCCGCCAGGCTCTCGGCGCCCACCACCTGCAGCATCGCCGCAATGTCCGAATCCGACGGCCCGATGTGACGGCGCGCGAACTCGTCGTGTTCCTCGAGCGCGAGGAGGTCGGTCGGGCCGCTCATGCGAGGGTATCCACGAAGGCGGCATAGGCCGCTTCGTCCATCAGCGCGGCGACCTCCGCGGCATCGGCCGGTTCGATCTTGAAGAACCAGCCATCAGTGGTCGGCGCGGCGTTGATCGCGCCGGGATTGTCGGCCAGCCCGCCATTCACCGCGACGATCTTTCCGGCGATCGGCGCATAGACGTCCGACGCCGCCTTCACGCTCTCGACCACCGCGATGGCCTCGCCGGCCGCGACCTCGCGCCCCACCTCGGGCAGGTCGACGAACACCACGTCGCCCAGCGCGTTCTGCGCGTGGTCGGTGATGCCGATGACGGCAACGCCGCCATCCAGGCGCACCCATTCATGGTCCTTGGTGAACTTGGTCTCGGGCATGGGATGGGCTCCTCAGCGGGCGTAGCGGTGGGCAACGAAGGGCATCGGCGCGATGCGGGCCGCCAGCGGCTTGCCGCGCACCATCAATTCCAGGGCGGTGCCGTCGGCGGCGTGGTCGCGCGCCACGTAGCCCATGGCCATGGGGCCGTTCAGGGACGGGCCGAAGCCGCCGGAGGTGATCTCGCCGACGGCATCGCTGCCGGGCGCATGCACCGGCGTATGGCCGCGCGCGGGCTGGCGGCCATCGGGGCGGATGCCGACGCGCAGGCGCTTCGTGCCGTTCGCCAGTTCGTCGCGCACGCGCTCCGCTCCCGGGAAGTTCCATTCGGTGCGGCGGCGCTTGCCGATGGTCCAGGTCAGCGCGGCCTCGACCGCGCTGGTCGTCTCGTCGATATCGTTGCCGTAGAGGCACAGCCCGGCCTCCAGGCGCAGCGAATCGCGCGCGCCGAGACCGGCCGGCAGCACGCCGGGCAGCGCGAGAAGCGCGCGCGCGAAGCGTTCGGCATCCTCGGCGGCGACCGAGACCTCGACGCCGTCCTCGCCCGTGTAGCCGCTGCGCGAGACCAGCGCCGTGACGCCCGCGATGGTGAAGGTCCCCACACCCATGAAGGACAGTTCCGCGATCCCCGGCGCGAGCGTCGCGATCGCCGCGACCGCCTGCGGCCCCTGCAGCGCCACCAGCGCGCGGTCGGGCAGCGGCTTCAGCGCGACCCCCGCGGGCAGCAGCGATTCGATGCGCGGCAGATCGAGATGCTTGCGGCTGGCGTTGACCACCAGGAACAGCCGGTCGCCCAGGTTCGCGACCATGAAGTCGTCCAGGATCCCGCCATCATCGGTGGTCAGCAGACCGTACCGCTGGCGCCCGGGCTTCAGCCCCTGCACATCGGCCGGCGTCGCCCGTTCCAGCGCGGCCGCCGCGCCCTCGCCCACCAGCTCCGCCTGGCCCATGTGCGACACATCGAACAGCGAGGCGGCGGCGCGGCAGTGCAGGTGCTCCGCCATGATGCCGGCCGGGTACTGCACGGGCATCGCATAGCCCGCGAAGGGCACCATGCGCCCGCCAAGTTCGCGGTGAAGCGACGCCAGCGGCGTTTCCAGAATGGACTCGGTCGAATCGGCCACGGTGCCTCCCGCCGCGATGCGGCGATGGGTTGAAATCCGTGGCCCCCCTCTGTCGGATGACCTGAGAGATTCGGTCGCGGTGTTGACCGCGCCTTACTCCGTCGGTGCCGTGGCGCGCCTGCCACGGGCTTTCCAGAGGCCCCTTCCCCGCGCGGCCCATTTTGCCTGAGCGTTTCCGGGGGCCGGTTGCGCCTTCGGCGGGGGCGTCGCCGCCCCTCTCTCCCGCGCGGGATCTGCGGGGTGCGCCTTCCTGACAGATCGCCCGGCCCGGCGCAACGACGCAGGTCAGGGAATCGGCTGCCAGGTCTCGGTCACGCGCAGGGGTTGCAACGTGAAGCGCCAGGTGCACCCGGCCGCCGGCTGGTCATGCGCGCGCGAGATCGGCAGCCCGGCCAGAGCGCACATCAGCAGCGTGCCAGTCCCGCCATGGCCCACCAGGGCGATGTCGCCGCCCGGATGGCCGGCAAGGATCTCCCGGGCCGCCGCGACGACGCGGTGCTGCGCGTCGATGGCGCGCTCCCAGCCTTCGATGCTGTCCTGCGGCCGGGCGAAGAAGGCATCGGCCAGGCGTTCGAAATCGGTGCGCGGGCGGTAGCCGGTGCTGCTGCGGTCCATCTCCGCCAGGCCCGGATGCACCTGCACCGGCAGGCCGAAGCGCGCGGCGATGAGGCCGGCCGTCGCTCGACCAGACGGCGCGCGGCGCGGTGTCGATCACCAGGCGCCGCAGCCGTGCAATGCCCTCGGGTGCGAGGTGCCAGCGCGGCACCGGGACGCCAGGGTCGATCACCACCTCCGGATGGGAGACGAAGATCCCCCGCAATGTCACCGCGGCCCGCGGCGCCGGTTGAGCGCCAGATCCTCCGGCGTCATCTGGAAGGACAGGCGGACATTGTGGTTCTCCACCAGCCGTTCCTCGGCCGGGAAGCTGATGACGACAGGCGAACTCGCGATCCGTATCCGGCTGGCGTTGCCGGCGAATTCCACGGGGGTGACGTAGTCGCGCCGCTCGATGATCTGCCCGTCGCCGGCATCGGTCACCGCGATGAACCACGGCAGGGAGACGCGCGGCAGGGTCGCGACCGGCCCGCGCTCCACGTCGAAGATGGCGCTGATGTTCACGTTCACCCCGTCGCGCCGGCGCGTGTAGTCGCAGCTGGCGTTGAAGCCGATCAGCCTGGCGTCGCTGGTCATGGAGGCGATGTCCGGCACGGCGCCATCGCGAAACCGCGTGAGGTCCGCACCATCCGCCAGGATGCTGATGCGTGGGCAGGGTGCCGGCGGGCTGTTCGACAGTGAACTGCCGCCGCCGCCGCAGCCGGCGAGCATCGCCGCCGCCGCCAGACCGAATGCCGCCCTGCGCCGCATGAAACCCACCATTCCATCCCCCTTTGACCCCGGGCGCCCCATCTATAGTGTGCCGTCCGCCCTGGGCAGGGAGCAACCTGCCCGCCCCCGCAGCGCCGCGCGAGTCCATGACACCCGAGAAGCCCAGCCTCCACGTCCTGCTTGCCGGCCCGCGCGGCTTCTGCGCTGGCGTCGACCGTGCCATCAAGATCGTCGAGGAGGCGCTGAAGCGCCATGGCGCGCCTGTCTATGTCCGCCACGAGATCGTGCACAACCGCTTCGTGGTGGAAGGGCTGGAACGCCAGGGCGCGGTGTTCGTCGAGGAACTCTCGCAGATCCCCGATGACGGGCAGCCGGTGGTCTTCTCCGCCCATGGCGTGGCGAAGTGCGTGCCGGCGGAGGCCGCGGCGCGCGCGATGTATTTCCTCGACGCCACCTGCCCGCTGGTCAGCAAGGTGCACCGCGAGGCCGAGCGCCACCACGCACGCGGGCGGCATCTGCTGCTGATCGGCCATGCCGGGCACCCCGAGGTGGTGGGCACCATGGGCCAGTTGCCCGCGGGCGAGGTGACGCTGGTCGAGGATGCCGAAGCCGCGCGCAGCATCGCGCCGCCGCCCGGCCTCGCGCTGGCCTATACAACTCAGACCACGCTGTCGGTCGACGACACGTCCGAGATCGTGGCGATCCTGCGCGACCGGTTCCCCACCATCGAGGGCCCCGCGAAGGAGGACATCTGCTACGCCACCACCAACCGCCAGGCGGCGGTGAAGGCGGTGGCGGCGCGGTCGGACCTGGTGGTCGTGGTGGGCGCGCCGAATTCATCCAACTCCGTGCGCCTGCGCGAGGTGGCCGAACGCGCCGGCGTTCCACGCGCGGTCATGGTGCAGCGCGGTGCCGAGCTGGACCCGGCCATCGCGGATGGCTGCGCGACGGTCGGCATCACCGCCGGCGCCTCGGCGCCCGAAGTCCTGGTGCAGGAAGTGGTCGACCGGCTGCGCGGGCGCTTCAGCGTCACGGTCGAGGAAGTGACGGTGGCGGTCGAGGACGTCGTCTTCCGCGTGCCGCGCATGCGCGCCGTCGCCTGATGGCGGTCTATACCGAGGTCTCGGACGAGGCGTTGCGCGCCTTCCTGGCCGACTACGCGCTGGGCGAATTGCTGGCCTTCCGTGGCATCGCGGAAGGTGTCGAGAATTCCAACTACGCGCTGAAGACCGAGGCCGGCGACTATATCCTGACGTTGTACGAGAAGCGCGTCGATCCGGCGGAGCTGCCGTATTTCCTCGGGCTGATGGACCATCTGGCGGGGCGCGGCCTGGCCTGCCCCACGCCGGTGGCAGGGCATGACGGGCAGGCGCTGCGATCGCTGGCGGGGCGCCCGGCAGCGATCGTCACCTTCCTGCCCGGCGTCTGGCCGCGGCGCGTGCGGCCCGAACATTGCGCACCGCTGGGCCGTGCGCTCGCCGGGATGCATGTGGCCGGGGAAGGCTTAGCGCTGCATCGCGCGAACGCGCTCGGCCCGGCCGGCTGGGCGCCGCTGCTGGAAGGCTGCCGCGCGCGAGGGGACGAGGTGCAACCCGGGCTGGTCGCGGAACTCGATGGCGCGCTGGCCGGCATATTGGCCACCTGGCCGGCCGAGGGTGCCTTGCCGCGCGGGCAGATCCACGCCGACCTATTCCCCGACAATGTCTTCTTCCTGCCGGGGGAGGATGGGCGGCCGCGCGTCTCGGGGCTGATCGACTTCTACTTCGCCTGCACGGACCTGCTCGCCTATGACGTCGCGGTATGCCTGAATGCCTGGTGCTTCGAGGCCGACTACGCCTTCAACGTGACCAAGGCGCGGGCACTGCTGTCGGCCTATGATTCGGTGCGGCCGCTGTCGGGCGCCGAACGCGCGGCGCTGCCGGTACTGGCGCGCGGTGCGGCGCTGCGCTTCCTGCTGACGCGGCTGTTCGACTGGACGCATACGCCGCCCGGCGCGCTGGTGACGCGCAAGGACCCGCTGGAATACCTGCGCAAGCTGCGCTTCTTCGCGATGGCCGACAGCCCCGCCGCGCTGGGCGCATGACCACCGATCTGCGCCCGCATGTCGAGATCTGGACCGATGGCGGCTGCAAGCCCAATCCCGGCCCCGGCGGCTGGGCCGCCATCCTGCGCTTCGGCGCGCACGAGCGCGAACTGACCGGCGGCGATCCCGAGACGACCAACAACCGCATGGAACTGACCGCCGCCATCATGGCGCTGGAGGCGCTGAAGAAGCCCTGCACCGTCGCGCTGCACACCGACAGCGAATACGTCCGCAACGGCATCAGCCGCTGGATCCATGGCTGGGTGCGGCAGAACTGGCGCAACGCGGCGAAGGAACCGGTGAAGAACCTCGATTTGTGGCAGCGGCTGCTGGCGGCGGCGAAGCCGCACGAGGTCGAGTGGAAATGGGTGCGCGGCCATGCCGGGGACACGATGAACGAACGCGCGGATGCGCTGGCGACGGCGGCGCGCGATGCGGCGGCCGGGTGAGGTTCAGCGCGCCGGGTCGCGCAGCGCGCTGCTGACCACCCCGGTATTCGGCCGCCCATCGGTGCGCGCCGCCGCCGAGCCGGTGATGGTCAGCATGCGCGGCGGCGTGGTGTTGCCGACATAGTTGGCGCTCACATAGGTCAGCGTGCCGAAGGGCCGCGCGCCCGCCTGGCGCTGCGGCGTGCCGGTGGCGGTCCAGCCGGGCATCAGGTCGCCACCGCGCCCCATGATCCGCATCGTGCCGGCCAGGAAGGCGTCATGGTCCACGCCCTCGGCCAACAGGCCGCACTGCTCGCCAGGCTCGATGGTATTGAGCCGGTAGCGGCCGAACTGGCCGGACACCATCCAGCCGCCCGTCTCGCGCACCTGGTCGGTGCCGCGCAACTGGGCGGCGGGCAACGGTGCGGCGGCTGCGCCCAGCACGCGCGCGACGACCGCCGGCACAGCCTCCCCGCTGACCATCGCCGCCAGGCAGACCGTCTCGAAGATGCCCAGCACCTCCTGCGTCAGCGCCCGCGAAGCCGCTGCCGCATCGGGCCGCGGCACCGCCTGCGCCTGTGCCGCGACGGGCGCCGCGGCCACCAGCGCGGCGATCAGCATGGCGCGTCGCACATGGCCTGTCATCGCGTGCCCTCCTGCGGTCGGGCAAAGTGCAGCACGCGCGGCGGCGCCGTGGCTACCCTCCCTTGTCGTCGCGCCCGCGCCCGCCGAGACTGGCGGCGGGAAGGAACCGCATGACGGACGCCGACAGCGTCGAGACCCGCCAATCCTGGATCATCGCCTTCACTGCCGTGACCATGCTGGCGCTTGCCGCAGGCGCGCCGCTGACGGTGGTGATCGGCCTGGTGCCGATCAGCGAGACGCTGGGCGGGGGGCGGTCGCTGCCCTCGCTGGCGACCTCGCTCGCCTATCTCGGCACGGGCGTGGGCGGCGTGATGTGCGGGCTGCTGGCCGCGCGCTTCGGCCAGCGCGTGGTGGCGATGATCGGCGGCGGTGCAATCCTCGCGGGGCTCGCCCTGGCGTCGCTCGGGCAGGGGTGGTCGCTGCTGGCGGGGCTCGGGCTCGGAGTCGGGTTGTTCGGCAATGGCGCGCTGTTCGCGCCGATGGTGGCCTACGTGTCGCTGTGGTTCGACCGGCGGCGCGGCACGGCCCTGGCGCTGGTGTCGTCCGGGCAATACATCGCGGGTTTCGTCTGGCCCTTCGTGTTCGAACGCGCCATCGCCGCCTTCGGCTGGCAGGCGACGATGCTGGCCTATGGCGCCTTCGCCGCGACCATCGTGGTGACATTGGCGGTGCTGGTGGTGCGGCCCGCCCCGATGCCGCTGGGCGCGGCGGCACGGCGCGTGGTGCCGGGGCAGCGCGTGCTCGGCATGGCGCCGAACACGTCGCTGGCGCTGCTCGCCATCGCGTCCTTCCTGTGCTGCGTGCCGATGGCGATGCCCGCGGCGCATCTGGTTGCGTTCTGCGGGGACCTCGGCATCGCGGCGTCGCGCGGGGCGGCCATGCTGTCGGTGCTGCTGCTGTCGGCCTTCATTGCGCGGCAGTTCTGGGGCTGGCTGTCGGACCGAATCGGCGGGCTGTGGACCGTATTCGCGGGGTCGTCGGCGCAGGTGGCCGGCATGCTGGGCTTCCTCGCGACGCAGGACGAGGCCGGCCTGTTTTTCGTGGCGGCCGCCTATGGCCTGGGATTCGGCGGCATCATCCCGGCCTATGTGCTGACGGTGCGCGAATTGTTCCCGGCCATCGAGGCCTCCTGGCGCGTGCCGGCCCTGCTGTTCCTCAGCCTGTCGGGCATGGCCTTCGGCGCCTGGCTGGCCGGCGCGATCTACGACGCCGTCGGCTTCTACGCGGCGGCCTGGTGGGCCGGCATCGCGTTCAACATCGTGCAACTGGCGCTGGTGGGATTCCTGATCCAGCGCCAGCGCGCGGTCAGTCGGCCCTGATATTGGCTTCCTGCACGATGCGCGCCCAGCGCGGGAGTTCTGCGGCGACCAGCGCGGTGTAGTCGGCCGGCGTCATGCGGTTGGGCGTGGTGCCAAGGTCGGTCAGGCGCTGCGCCATGGCGGGCCTGGCGAGTGCCGCCACCAGTGCGGCGTTGATGCGCGCGGCGGTCGCGGGGTCCATGCCGGCGGGGCCGGACAGGCCGAACCAGTTGTTCGCCTCCAGCGTCGGGAAGCCGAGCTCCTTGAAGGTCGGCACATCGGGCCAGCGCGTGGCGCGCTCGGCGCTGGTGATGGCGAGCAGGCGCAGGCGTTCATTGCGGCCGATATCCGCGACCGCGGCGATCACGCCCTCGGTCTGCCCACCCAGCACGTCGATGACTGCCGGCGCCGCGCCGCGATAGGGCACATGCGTGAGGTCCACGCCGGCGGCGCGCGCAAGCATCTCGGTCTTGGCATGGCCCGTGGTGCCGTTGCCGGAGGACCCCACGCGCACCGCGCCGGGCGATGCGCGGGCGGCGTCGATGAACTGCGCGAGTGTCGCGAAGCGCCCGGCCGCCGAAACGCCCAGCGCGCTCGGCACCGCCGCGATCAGGCCGATATGCGTGAAGTCGCGCAGCGGGTCATAGGGCATGGTGCGGATCACCGCTGCGCCGACCCCATGCGAGGCGATGTTCGAGATCACCAACGCGCCGGAATCCGGCGCGGATTTCGCCACCGCATCCGACCCGATCATGCCGCCGGCGCCGGGGCGATTCTCCACCACCACGGTCTGGCCGAGGCGCGATTCCAGTTCTGGCTGCACCAGGCGGCCAAGCAGGTCCACCGTGCCGCCCGGCGGGAAGGGCACGACCAGGCGGATGGTGCGTGCCTGCGCCAGCGCGGGCAGCGCCGGCGTGGCGAGGGTGGCGGCGAGCAGCGAGCGACGGCGCATCTCAGGCGGTCTCCTTGGCGAAAAGCGGCAGATCGATGGGCGGCTTGCGGCGGGCGGCGAGCATCGCGATGGCCTCGCGCATCCGCGCGTGGGCTTGCGCCACGGCCGCTGCGCCTTCGATCACGCACCCGTAGCACGGGCACAGCCGATCGACCCGCCGCGCGGCGAAGATGGCGTCGAGGTCGGCCAGGATCGGCGCGGGGTCGACGCCGATGAGCCAGTCGAACTTCGCCGACAGCATGCGCGCGATGTCGGCGGCGGCGATCGGCGCCTCGTTGGGTGCGCGCACCAGCGCTTCGCCCGGGGCGGCGCGCGTCAGGAAGCCGAAGGACTCGCTGGTGAACAGCGTCCGTGTCGTGTGTTCGTAGAACCAGTTGGTCGCCAGCAGGCGCAGTTGCACGCGCAGGGGTTCCAGGCGCAGCCGGCCGAGTTCGACCGCCTGGCCGACCTCGATCCGGATGGCGCGCACGGGGGCCATGGCCTCGATGCGCGCATGCGCCTCGTCGGCCTCGATCATGCCGGCGAGGTCGAGCGGGTTCAGCACGCCGACATAGGGCACTTCCGTGATGCCGAAGGCAGCCACCAGGGCGCGCAGGTTCGCCATGCAATCCTGTTCGCGCCGCGTGTTGATCATGCGCCGGCGCGTGGTCCCGGCGAGCGTCTGCGCGAGCGCGGCCTCGATCGCAGGCCAGTGCACGGGCAGGCCAGTATCGACGACCATCCATTCCGCGCCGTCGCGCAGTGCATAGGCGGATACCGGCAGGAAGCCCGGCAGGCCCGGCGGGATCCAGGAGACGGACCGCGCATCGGCGCGCAGCCAGCCGGTCGCGGCGAACAGCGTGCCGGGGATGATGGTGTGCAGGCTCATGCCGCCTGCGCCAGGCCGGCCTTGAACAGCGGCATGAGGTCGAGGGGCCGGTCCACCACCGCGCCATGCGCGCTGCACAGCAGGCGTGGGTTCAGCCGTGCCAGCAGCGCATCCATCACGGCGAAGGAGTCCGTGCTGTCGGTGAAGCGCGGCCAGTGCAGCGCCTTGGCGTTGAAGTCCTGCATCAGCGGCACGTCGGGGGGCGCGATCTCGCTGGTGAAGTGGTCGGACTGCCCCGGGGTGTGCGGGTGGAAGCAGGCGCAGGCGTCGGACAGGAACAGGATGCGGTCCTTGGGGTCCCAGCCCCACAGGCTGTCGGGCAGGTCGCGCCAGATCGCCGGCAGGAAGGCGAAGTCGCGGTCGCCGAGGTCGAGCGTGTCGCCGGGCGCGACCTGGCGGAAGCGGTGCGCGAAATCCGGCAGGTACAAATGCCAGTCGCGCATATCGCCGACCGCCACCGCATCCGGCCACTTCCGCAGCCAGCGTTCGAGCAGCCCCGCATGGGGCAGTTCCCCATGCGTGGGGAAAATGAAGTCGAGCGGCCGGTCCCCAAGGAACGCCGTGATGTCACGTTCGACCTGGTCCGCGTGCATGGGGTGGCCGGTATCGACCAGCACCGACGCGCGCGACCCCTTCAGCAGGAAGCAGGAGTAGTGCGCGAGAAAGCCCGGGACGGAGGCCGCGATGCAGCCCCCCGTCCACAGGCAATCCGGTGCGATCAGGCGTGGCAGCGCGCCGCTGCGGTTCCAGTCCGGTGTCATGGCCGGCATGCTGCCATGCCGGCGCGCCGCCTAGTAGTAGGTGAGGTCGCGCGCCTTGCCACCGAAGATGCGCCAGGCCAGCACCGTGTAGCCGAGGATGATCGGCAACACGAAGATCGCCCCCGCCAGGATCAGCGACAGGCTCTCTGGCGCGCTGGCGGCCTGCCAGATGGTCAGCCGTTCCGGCACGACATAGGGGAAGAACGACCAGGCGAGGCCCGCGAAGAACAGCGCGAACAGCGCCACCGCCCCCCAGAAGGGGAAGCGCCGCAGCGCGTCGTCTGGCAGCGGCAGGTGCTTCAGCAGGCTCGCAATGCCCAGCAGCAGTGCCGCCGTCACGATCGGCAAGGGCGCCAGCAGGAACACCTCCGGCACCGAGAACCAGCGCTCGAAGATGCGCGCGCTGACCAACGGCGTGACCGCCGAGACCAGCAGGATGCCGATGCCCAGCGGCCAGATCGCCAGCCGCGCCCAGCCGATCGCCTGGCGCTGTAGCGCGCCCTCGGTGCGCCAGATCAGCCAGGTCGCGCCGATGAAGGCATAGGCGATGGCGAGCCCGACCGCCGCCATGGCGGCGAAGGCCAGCGCGGCCCAGCCTTCCGCGAAGCCCAGCACGTAGCGCCCCAGCATCCAGCCCTGCGACAGCGCCGCCACCAGCGACCCTGCGACGAAGGCGTGGTCCCAGCGGCGCTTGGACGTCAGGTCATGCGCCTTGGCGCGGAATTCGAACGCCACGCCGCGCAGCATGAGTCCCACCAGCATCACCGCCACCGGCAGGTACAACGCCGTGAGGATGACGCCATGCGCCGACGGGAAGGCCACCAGCAGCAGCCCGACGCCGAGCACGAGCCAGGTCTCGTTCGCGTCCCAGAAGGGGCCGATGGCGGCAATCATGCGGTCGCGGCCGGCTTCCTCGCGGACGCGCGGCAGCAGTATGCCCACGCCCAGGTCGAAGCCGTCGAGCACGACGTAGAACAGGATCGACAGCGCCATCAGCCCGGCGAAGATCACCGGCAGCCAGTCGGCCGGCACGAAGGGCGTCATGCCACGGAGCCCTTTGGCACGGGCATGACGGTACCGGGCATCGCCTCGGCCAGCCGGCCGCGCGCGGCCAGGCGATAGAGCGTCGCGATGTAGGCGACCAGCAGCATCCCATACAGCACCAGGTACATCGCCAGCGTGGTGCCGACGCTGCCCGCCGGCACCGGCCCCACGGCCTGCGCCGTGGTCAGCACGCCGGTGACCAGCCAGGGCTGGCGGCCGATTTCCGTCACGTACCAGCCAGCCAGCGTCGCGACCCAGCCGGAGAAGGTCATGCCGACCAGGCCCCACATCATCACCCGCGGGAGCGCGCCGCGGCGCCACAGGAACCACGCGCCGATCAACCCGAAGCCGATCATCAGCATCCCGGTGCCGACCATCACGCGGAAGGCGTAGAACACCGGCGCCACGGGCGGGTGCGCGCCGCGGAACTGGTTGAGGCCCGGCACCTCGCCCGCCGGATCATGGCGCAGGATCAGGCTGGCCCCCCAGGGTATGCCGATCTCGAAGCGGTTGCTGCGCGTCGCCTCGTCCGGGATCGCGAACAGCACCAGCGGCACGTAGGGCCCGGTTTCCCAATTGCCCTCCATGGCGGCGACCTTGGCCGGCTGGTGCTCGAGCGTGTTGAGCCCGTGCATGTCGCCCAGCAGCAGCTGCGTGGGCCCGCCGATCGCCGCCATCACCACGCCGGTGCGCAGCACGGCCATGACCGACGGCGCGCGGTCCCCGCGCAGCCAGCGCCAGGCCGAGATGCCCGCCAGCAGGAAGGCGACGGTCAAGGCCGAGGCCATCAGCATGTGCGACAGGCGGTACGGCATGGACGGGTTGAACACGATGGCGAACCAGTCGGTCGCGTGCGCCACGCCCTCGCGCATCTCGAAGCCCTGGGGCGTATGCATCCAGGAGTTCAGCACCAGGATCCAGAAGGCGCTCATGGTGGTGCCGAAGGCGACCAGCACGGTGGCACCCGTATGCATCCAGCCCGGCACGCGCTTCCAGCCGAACAGCATGATGCCGAGGAAGGTGGCCTCCAGGAAGAACGCCGTCAGCACCTCATAGGCCAGCAGCGGGCCGGCGATATTGCCCACGCGCTCCATGAATCCCGGCCAGTTCGTGCCGAACTGGAAGGACATCGTGATGCCCGACACCACGCCCATCGCGAAGGACAGCGCGAACACCTTCACCCAGAACCGGTAGGCGTCCATCCACTTGTCGTCGCCGGTGGCGTTGAAGCGCAGCTTGAAGAACAGCAGCACCCAGCCGAGCGCGATGGTGATGGCGGGAAACAGGATATGGAAGGAGATGTTCGCCGCGAACTGGATGCGGGCGAGGATGAGCGCGTCCATCGGTTCAGCCTTCCTTCCTGCCGCGGACCAGGCCGACCACCTTGTCCTTCGCGTCGAGCAGCTTGGTCACGCGCGCGCCGAGCGCCAGGAGGGCGGCCAGGCGTTCCGTCTCGAGCCGCCGCACATCCTCGTACCAGGTGGTCAGGCGTTCGATCAGCCCGTGCATTTCGCTGATGCGGGCCTGGGCGTGTTTCTCCTCCTCGCTGCCGGGCTTCTGCATCAGCAGTTCGCGAAGCACCGACAGCGTCGGGTCGACCTCGCGCTTCTTCCGTTCATCGGCCAGGGTGCGGAGGATCTGCCAGACATCGTCGGGCGTGGTGAAATGGTCGCGCCGATCGTCCGGAATGTGGCGCGGCAGCACCAGGTTCCACGCCTGCAATTCGCGCAGGCCCATCGACACGTTCGACCGCGACACGCTGAGTGCGTCGACGATATCGTCGGCATTGAGCGGCTGCGGCGACACGTACAGCAGCGCGTAGATCTGCCCGACCGTGCGGTTGATGCCCCAGCGGGAGCCCATTTCGCCGAAATGCAGCACGAAGGACTGGACGAGCGGAGGGAGATTCACGTGAGCACCGTCATTTCAGAATTTTCTGAAATCTATGTCCCACATTGATCCAAATCAAGCCCACCGCGGAGCGCTTCTTGCTTCCCACGCCAGCGCCGCCATGCTGGAGGCACGCCCTGTCGAGGAGACATCAATGATCCGCCGCCGCGCCCTGCCCGCCCTTGCCACCGGCCTCGCCACCGCGGGCCTCGCCACGCCGGCCTTGTCCCAGGCGGCCTGGCCCAGCCGCACCATCCGCCTGGTGGTGCCCTATCCGCCGGGCGGTGCGTCGGACATCGCGGGACGGCTGCAGGCGGAGGCATTGCAGGCCGCGCTCGGCGTTCCCTGCGTGGTGGACAACCGCTCCGGCGCCGGCGGAACCGTGGGCACGCTGCACGTCGCGCAGTCACCGCCCGATGGCTACACGGTGATGATGGCGAGCCCGTCCTCGCACCTCGGCGCCCCGCTGCTGTTCCGCAACGCGGGGTATGACGGCGTGGACGACTTCACGGCCATTGCATCCTTCGCCACCGGCACCGCCGTGGTCTGCGTGCATCCCGGTGTGCCGGCGCGCAACATCCAGGAACTGGTCGCCCATGCGAAGGCGAACCCCGGCAAGCTGAACTACGGTTCGGCCGGCGCGGGCGGGGCGAACCACATGCTCGGCGTGCTGTTCATGCTGCGCACCGGCACAGACCTCACGCACGTCCCCTATCGCGGCGCGGCGCCGGCGCTGGCGGACCTGATCGCCGGCAACATCCAGGTGGTGTTCGACAGCTATTCGGGCGTGATCGGGTCGATTCGCGCCGGGCAGATCCGCGCGCTCGGCATCACCAACCCGACGCGCTGGCCGTTGGCGCCCGACATGCCGACGGTGCAGGAACAGGGCGTGCCGGACTACGACCTGCCGTCGTTTTCCGCGGTGATGGGCCCCAAGGGCATGCCCGAGCCGATCGTGCGGCGCATGAACGAGGCAATCAACACCGGGCTGCGCGACCCGGCGATGATCCGGCGGCTGGAAGCCAACGGCAACGTGCCCTTCCCGGGCACCCCGGCGGCCTTCGATGCGCTGATGCGCGCCCAGCGCGGCACCTGGCGCGAATTGGTGCGCGTGTCCGGCGTGCAACCCGAAGGCTGAGGCCGGGTCACGCAGCGGCCGGTTCGGCGCTTCGGCGATCCCGCCGTCGCCGATCCGCCGCTACGTCAGCCCCTTGCTGCGCAGGTTGCGGCGCACGCGGCTGCGGGCGGGGCGGATCGCCGCGGCGGCAACCGCCGCGGGGTGCGCCCCGCTGGCCGCCGCGAAACTGGCGGCGATGGCGCCATCGACGAAGGCGCGCTGCTTCTCCGCCACCATCCGGGCCAGGGCAGGCCCGGCGGATTCAGGCTCCGCCAGCAGCGCCAGGCTGCGGCGGAGCATCACCGACTGCGCTTCCGCCAGGAAGCGCCACGCGTCGAATGGGGTCAAAGGGCTGCGAGGACCGCTTCGGCCTTCGACACCTCGAAGGCGCCAGGGGCTTCGACCGCCACATGCGTGACCTTGCCGTCCTTCGCCACCAGGGCGAAGCGCTGCGCGCGCACGCCCAGGCCGCGGGCCGTCAGGTCGAATTCCAGCCCCATCGCCTTGGTGAAGGCGGCCGAGCCATCGGCGATCATCACCACCTGGTCGGTGATGCCCTGGTCCTTGGCCCAGGCACCCATGACGAAGGCGTCGTTCACCGCCATGCAGGCGATCGCGTCCACGCCCTTGGCCTTCAGCGCATCGGCCTGCTGCACGAAGCCGGGCAGGTGCTTGGCCGAGCAGGTCGGCGTGAAGGCGCCGGGCACGCCGAACAGCGCGACAGTGCGGCCCTTGAAGAACTCGGCGGTGTCGAGTTCCTTCGGCCCCTCGGCGGTGGCCTGCATCACCTTCGCGGCCGGAATGGCGTCGCCAACCTTGATCGGCATGTCGTTCTCCTTGTCGGTGGAACTGATGTAGCGCGCGCCGGGCGCACTGTCATCGGGCGGGGCGGCTTGCGGGATGGCGGGGGCTGCGCCAAGTGATGGGGATGGCTGCCACTTCCCCTCCAACGCCGGAGATCGCCGACGGTTACCTGGCCGGGCATCTGCTGATCGCGATGCCGGGCATGCAGGACCCGCGCTTCGACCACAGCGTGGTCTGCCTTTGCGCCCATTCGGCCGAGGGCGCGATGGGGCTGATGGTGAACCGGCCGCTGGCGGGCATGATGTTCGACGACCTGCTGCGGCAGCTGAAGGTCGAACCGCTGCCTCCCGCGCGGCGCATCCGCATGGTTTCGGGCGGGCCGGTCGAGGCCGGGCGTGGCTTCGTGCTGCACACCGACGACTGGACCACCGAGGGCAGCCTGACCTTCACCCCCGGCCTGACGCTGACGGCCAGCACCGATATCCTGACCGCGATCGCCGAAGGCGGCGGGCCACGGGACGGCGTGCTGGCGCTGGGCTATGCCGGCTGGGGGCCCGGCCAGCTGGAGGACGAGATCCAGCGCAACGCCTGGCTGAACGTGCCGGCCGACGGGGCGCTGGTGTTCCGCGAGGACCTGTCCCGCAGCTGGGATGCCGCGCTGGCCAAGCTGCGCGTCGACCCTGCGCTGCTGTCGGGCACGGCGGGGCGCGCCTGACCATGCGCATGGATGCGATCCCCTTCGACACCACCGACTGGTCCGTGGTGGAACCGACGCGCCATGCGGGTGATGCGGGCGAGGCGCTCTGGCGCACCCGAGAGGTCGGCCCGCCGGACAACCCGATCCGCGTGCGCATGGTGGAATACTCGCCCGGCTACGTCTCCGACCATTGGTGCCAGAAGGGCCATGTGCTGCTGGTGCTGGAGGGCGAGCTGGAGACCACGCTGGCGGATGGGCGCGTCTTCACGCTGAAGCCGGGCATGTCCTACCAGGTGGCGGATGGGGCCGAGGCGCATCGCTCGCGCACCAGCACGGGCGCGAGGCTGTTCATCGTCGACTAATCGGCCAGCGTCGCCGCCAGCCGCTTCGGCGCCGTCATGCGCCAGGACCGGCGCACCAGCGCGGCGACCTCGTCCCAGTCGACCGCTGGGTCCAGCACCACGCCGATCCAGCCCTTGGGGCCGACATAGGGCGGGATGAAGAAGCGTCCCGGCGCGGCTTCCACCAGCATCCCCTGGATGCCCGGCGGCGCCTTGCACCACAGCGCCGCCTCGGGCGTGTCGGTGGTGGACCACATGCAGAAGATGCGCGCGCGGATGCGCCAGGTGGCGATGCCCCAGGTCTCGCGCTCCTCCGCCTCCGGCAGCGCAAGGCAGATGGTCCGCAGGCGGGTGATCGCGCGGCGGTTCACCAGCGCAGCGAGCGAAGGGCTGCGATCGGGCGCACACCCTCCTCATGCGCCACGGCGGCGAGGTACGCCGGGTCCGGCGCCTCGCCATGCGCATCGGCGGCAAGGCCGGTGAGCGCCCAGAGCGAATCGAGCCCGGCCGCCTGCGCGCCCGCGAGGTCGGTATGCGGGCTGTCGCCGATCGCCAGCACATGCGCGCGCTGCGGATTGCCCATCATCTCGAGCACCGGGTCATAGACCTCGGGATCGGGCTTGCCGATCTCGCGCACCGCGCCGCCGAGTTCGAGGTAGATGTCGGCCAGGGCGCCGGCGCATATCACCTTCTGTCCCGCCACCATCACCGCGCGATCAGGATTGACGCAGACCATCGGCAGGCCGAGGGCGGCGCAGGCGGCGAGCACGGCGCGGTAGGGATCGGGGCTCTGTGGCCCGCGCTGGTCGTCGGGGCCGGTATTGAGCAGGAAGTCGGCATCCTTCGGCGCGGCGACGACCTGGGCCGCGCCCTCCTCGGCGACCGACAGGTCGCGCTCCGGCCCGATATGCACGCAGCGCTGGCCGAGGCTGGCGAAGAACGGATCGCGGCGATGCTTGAGGTGCTGCCAGGACACCTCGCCGGAGGAGACGATGCCGTCATACAGCGCGCGATCCAGGCCCATGCGGTCCAGCATGCCCGCCACCACATGCGCGCGGCGCGGCGCGTTGGTGAGGAACACCACCGCCTTGCCGCGCGCCTTCAGCGCGGCGAGCGCCTCCGGCACGCCGGGGTAGGGCTTGCGCCCGTCATGCACCACGCCCCAGAGATCCAGCACGTAGCCGTCGTAGCGATCGGCGATGGCGGCGATGCCGTCCAGGATTTCCATCACGCATCCTTCCCGACCGCATCGGCCACAGAGGCGAGCCCGTCGCGCCTCAGAGCCGCGGCCAGGCCGTCCGCGAGTCGCCGCGGCAACACCGGGCCAGCATAGGCGAAGCCGGTATAGACCTGCACCAGCGAAGCGCCGGCGCGGATCTTCGCGTAGGCCTGCTCCGGCGTGGCGATGCCGCCGACACCGACCAGCACCAGGCGTCCGCGCGCGATGCGGTGCACGCGGCGGAGCACCTCGGTGGAGGGCGAGAACAGTGGCGCACCGGACAGCCCGCCCGCCTCCTTCGCGTGTGCTGAACGCAGCGCGGGTCGCGCGATGGTTGTGTTGGACACGATCAGCCCCGCCACGCCATGCGTCAGGCACGTCGTCACGATCGGCCCCAGCGCATCATCGGCGAGGTCCGGTGCGATTTTCACCAGCAGCGGCGGCGTGCGCGGCAGCGTCGCGCGCGTGGCGGCGATGGCATCGAGGATGGCGGCGAGTCGTTCCTCGCCCTGCAGGTCGCGCAGCCCGGGGGTGTTCGGGGAGGACACGTTGACCGTGACGTAGTCCGCGTACGGCGCGACGGCGGCATACAGCGCGGGGTAGTCGCGCTCCGGGTCGGCGCCGTCCTTGTTGATGCCGATATTGGCGCCGAACACCGCGGGTCGGTCGGCGGACAGGTCGCGCAGCCGCGCGACATAGCCGTCGAGCCCGCCATTGTTGAAGCCCATGCGGTTGATCACCGCGGCATCCTCGGTCAGCCGGAACAGGCGCGGGCGGGGATTGCCGGGCTGCGGGCGCGGCGTGACGGTGCCGGCCTCGACGAAGCCGAAGCCCAGGCGCATCAGCGGCGCGACCGCCACCGCATCCTTGTCGAAGCCGGCGGCGAGGCCGATCGGGTTGCGGAACCGCAGGCCCAGGACGTGCGTTTCCAGCGCCGGATCATCAGCGCCGGAATCGCGCCCGGCGAGGCCGGCAGCCAACGCCTTCAGCGCGATCCCGTGCGCGGTCTCGGCATCGAGGCCGCGCATCAGCGGCATGAGGGCGGAGGCGATCGTGGGGGTCATGGCGCGCCCTTGTGCCCCGGTCCGCGTCGCCACGGAAGCCCGGTTGACGCGGCTGCCGGCGTCCGGCCAGAAGCGGCGGTCACACGGCGAAAGACAAGACGTGCGGGGACCTGTCTTCCTGGTCACGGCGATGGCGCTGTTCGGGGTGCTGGACGCCAATTCCAAGCTGCTGGCCGGGACCTATCCGGCCGACCAGGTGGTGGCGATCCGCTATGCCGTTCTGCTGGCCGTGCTGTTCGCGGCGCGCGCGGCGGTGCCCGGGCTCGGCGGGTCGCTGACCACCGCGCACCCGTGGCTGCACCTGACGCGCGCGATGTTCATGGTGGGGTCGGGGCTGGGATTCTTCCTGGCGCTCCGCACCATACCGCTGGCCGAGGGCTACCTGGTCTATTTCACCGCGCCCTTCCTGACGCTGGGCCTGGCGGCACTGGTGCTGCGCGAACGCACGGGGCGCGCGGTATGGGCCTGGTCGGCGCTCGGCTTCGCGGGGGTGGCGCTGGCCATGTGGCCGGGGCTGCGCGCGGATGGACCCTGGGGCGCCTATCTGTGGGCGCTGTTCGCGACGGCCTGCTACGCGTTGGTGCTCACGCTGAACCGCCTGCTGCGGCACGAGACGGGGGCGGCGGTGCTGATCCTGTGGTCGTCGCTGCCGGGGCTGGTCGTGCTGTCGCCCTTCGCGGCGATGTCCTGGGTGGCGCCGGGGCCGCTCGACCTGCTGGCGCTGTCGGTGAACGGGCTGCTGGCCGGCAGCGCGACGCTGTGCCTCGCCATCGCCTTCCGCCATGATTCGGCGGCGCGGTTGGCGCCGCTGGAGTTCAGCGCGCTGGTCTTCGCCGTCGGCTTCGACCTGCTGATCTGGAATGTCTGGCCGACGGC
>LNEW01000154.1 GCA_001464375.1 Rhodospirillales bacterium Ga0074136
CCGCCAGCGCGGCCGCCAACCCCAGCGCCACCGACCCCGCCGCGACGCCGAGCCCCACCAGCACCGCCGTATCCGACACCCGGTCCGGCACCTCGTTGTACAATTCGCCGACCGGCGAGGCGACACCGCGCCCGATCGCCACCATGCCGTCCAGCAGGTTCGCCGCCAGCCGCCCCTGCACCAGCAGCGCGCCGAGCAGCCAGAACACCCAGGCCGCGCCCGGCAGCCAGGCGGTCGCCGCGAAGCACAGCCCCGCCAGCAGACCCGCCGCCATGCCGGCCAGCGAAATGCCGTTCGGCGACGCTCCACGCGCCACCAGTGCCGCGGCGATGCGCTGCGTGATGCCGAGGTTGCGCGCCGCGATCGGTCGCCGGTCTGCCTCGTCCGCCATGCCCCTGCCTTCCCCTGCGCAACCAGCATGGCGCAGTCGGCGACGGGCCGGAAGGAAGCGCTGCACAGGCGATGGCGCGTCTGCCCGGCAGCGGCGCCGGGCGGCGGCGCCCTTGCCTGTCCGCGCGTGCTGCGTGCGCCTCGCCCGCCTTGCGTGGGTCATCGCGGGGCGTCCTTGCGCGATCGAGACAAGACAGCCGCGCGCCACGGCGGCGGCGCCGGGATCACGTGGCGCGCGGGCACGGTGGCGGGGCACACCCGCCCACCAGCGGCTTCGCGCGTCAACGAGAGCATGGACGCCAGCAACGCGCCGCAGCAGCCCCGGGCCCGATGGGCGCGGTCCGCGCCGTCCGCGCCGTCCCACGACGGCCGGCGACGTGCCGCCATGCGGTCCCCGCCCCACGACCGCGCCGCGACCTCGTGATTCCCGCCGCCGCCGAACTGCTCTACCTAGACACATGGACTCCGTCCCCCCGGCCGAGTCGCGTGGCGCCCCCTTGGCCCGCCCGGTCATCCGCCGCCTGTCCGAGACCACCGCCAACCGCATCGCCGCCGGCGAGGTGGTGGAACGCCCGGCCGCGGCAGTGAAGGAAATCGTCGAGAAGGGCCACGCGCATCGGGGTGCTGCTCGAAGGCGGCGGCATGGACCGCATCCTGGTCGAGGATGACGGAAGCGGCATGTCCGCCGTGGACCTCGTGCTCGCCATCGAACGCCACGCCACCTCGAAACTGCCCGAGGAAGCAACGCTGTTCCGCATCGCCACGCTCGGCTTCCGCGGGGAGGCGCTGCCCTCCATCGGCGCGGTGGCGCGGCTGTCGATCACCTCCCGCCCGGCGGGGGGCAGCGCCCACCGCATCACCGTCGAGGGCGGCCATGTCGGCGCCGTCGCGCCCGCCGCCGGCGCGCCCGGCACGCGCGTCGAGGTGCGCGACCTGTTCTTCGCCACCCCCGCCCGCCGCAAATTCCTCCGCCACCCGCGCACCGAGGCCGACCACGCGATCGAGGCCGTCCGCCGCCTGGCGCTGGCCTGGCCGGAGGTGACCTTCCGCGTCGAGAGCGACGGGCGCGAGGCGCTGTCGCTGCCCGCCACCGACTGGGAGGGGCGCATCCGCCAGGTGCTCGGCCCCGGCTTCGCGGCGGCGGCGGTGCCGGTCGAGCATGTCGGCGCCACGCTCGACCTGCGCGGCTTGGCGGCGCTGCCCTCCTTCACGCGGCCGACCACCATGGGCCAGCACCTGGTGGTGAACCGCCGCCCGGTGCGCGACCCGCTGCTGCGCGTGGCCCTGCGCGTCGCCTATCGCGACCTGATCCCGCAGGGGCGGCATCCGGCGGCGGCGCTCTTCCTCGACATCCCGCCCGAAAGCGTGGACGTGAACGTCCACCCGATGAAGACCGAGCTGCGCTTCCGCGAGGGCGATGCGGTGCGCGGCGCGGTGATCTCGGCGCTGCGGCGCGCGCTGGCGGTGGGCGCCGGCGCGGCGGTCGCTGTCGCCGGGATCGGACCTGGCGGCGCGGTGGGCTGGCCGGCGATCGCACACACTTGGCCGGATGGCGGCGCTGCGGGTTCGGGCGCGGGCGGCAGCGGACCGGACGGGCAGGGCGCTGGCACGGATGCGCAGGCGCCAGGCAAGGAGGCCGGCTGGCACACCGCCACCACCGGTGCCGGCATGGCGCCCGCTGGGCTGCATCCGCCGGGCGCTGGGCTGCCCCGCCCGGCCGCCGGCTTCGCCGAGACGCTGGGCGCGCTCGCGCCCCCCGCCGCGCCGCTGATGCAGCGCGCCCTCGGCCTCGTGCCCGCCGCGCCGCGCGCCGCCATTCTGGCGAGCGAGCGCGCGCCGGACCACCACCCGCTCGGCCGCGCGCTGGCACAGATCCTGGACACCTATGTTCTCGCGGAGGCGCCCGACGGCGCGCTGGTGCTGGTCGACCAGCACGCCGCGCATGAACGCCTGACGCATGAGGCGCTCAACGCGCAGCTGGTGGATGGCGGGGTGCGCGCGCAGCCGCTGCTGCTGCCCGCCGTGGTCGACCTGCCGGCGCCCGACGCGGCGCGGCTGCTGGACCATGCGGAGGCGCTGGCGCGGCTCGGCCTGGAGATCGAGGGCTTCGGCGGCGGCGCGGTGCTGGTGCGCGCGCTGCCCGCGCTGCTCGGCGCGCCCGACCCCGCGCCGCTGCTGCGCGACCTGGCGGAGGAACTGGCGGAGCTCGGCGAGGCGGCATCGCTGCAACGCCGGCTCGATGCGGCGGTGGCGCGCATCGCCTGCCACGGCAGCGTGCGCGCCGGGCGGCGGCTGCTGCCCGCCGAGATGGACGCGCTGCTGCGCGCGATGGAAGCCACGCCGCGCGCGGCCACCTGCAGCCATGGCAGGCCCACCGTGCTGCGGCTGGATGCGGCGGCGCTGGAGCGGATGTTCGGGCGGCGGTAGCGCGGCCTCAGCAGCCCTCGCCGGGCGCACGCAGCACGTGCAGCGTCGCCGCGCCATGGCTGCGCGTGGCGATGGGCGCGTAGCCCGGCAGGTCCAGCACGTCATCCTGCGCCGCTTCCGCCACCACCAGCGCGCCGGGGGCGATCCAGTCGGCGGCGGACAGCGCGGCCAAGGCGCGCGGCACCAGCCCCTTGCCATAGGGTGGGTCGAGGAACACCAGCCCGCAGGCCACCTGCGCCTTCGGCGGGCGGGTGGCGTCCGCCGCCAGCACGGCGCTGCGCGGATCCTCCTTGCAGGCGGCGATGTTGGCGCGGAGCGCGGCCAGCGCCGGCTTGCCGTTCTCCATGAAGGTGCAGTGGGTGGCGCCGCGCGACAGCGCCTCAAGCCCCAGCGCGCCGGTGCCGGCGAAGGCGTCGAGCACCAGCTGGTCCTGGATGGTGGTGCGCCCGCCCCAGGGTGCGTGCCACAGCATGTCGAACAGCGCCTGGCGCACGCGCTCGGCGGTCGGGCGGGTGGCTTCGCCGGGCGGCGCCGCCAGCGTCCGGCCACGATGGCGCCCGGCGATGATGCGCACGGTTTTTTATGCCCTCAGACGGCGGGCGCCACGCATCCGCGTGGCTTGCCTTCGCGCCACGCACTGGTGCGCTGGCGGCGGCGGGCGGGTTGGGCGCGGTCGCGCTGTGCGCTCGCGGATCGCGCGGGGCGCGATCCGTTTGCTGGCCCTCAGACGGCGCGCGCCGGCCATCCGGCCGGCTTGCCTTTGCGCCGTGAACTGGTGCGCTGGCGGCCTCTGGCAGGCTGGGCGCGATCGCGCTGTGCGCTCGCGGATCGCGGCGGGGCCGCGATCCGAAAGGGTGGCGCGTCCCGGACTATCACTGCGCGTCATTCGCGCCCGCGCGGGCCGTCGCGGCCGCGCACCGGGCGGCGCGTGCCCATGATGGCGTTGCGCGCGCGCGGCGTGCGGCGCGGGCCCTCCGGCACGGGTTCGGGCAGCGGCGCCAACGCCGTCTCCCGCAGCCGCTTGGGCGCATCGAGGCCGAGCTGGTCGCGCAGCACCTTGGCATTCACCTCCTCGACCGCGCCGCGCGGCAGGATGCCCAGCTGGAAGGGGCCATAGGCGGTGCGGATCAGCCGCGTCACCTCCAGGCCCATATGCGCCATGACGCGGCGGATCTCGCGGTTCTTCCCTTCCTTGATCGACACCGTCAGCCAGGAATTCGTGCCCTGGCGGGCATCGAGCCCGGCCTCGATCGGGCCGTACTGCACGCCCTCGATCGTCACGCCGCGCTCGAGGTTCGCCAGCGCCTTCTCATCCACGCGGCCATGCACGCGCACGCGGTAGCGGCGCAGCCAGCCATTGCTGGGCAGCTCCAGCTTGCGCGCTAGCGCACCATCATTGGTCAGCAGCAGCAACCCCTCGCTGGTGAGGTCGAGCCGACCGACGCTGACCAGGCGCGGCAGGCCGGGCGGCAGCTTCTCGAACACGGTCGGGCGGCCCTGCGGGTCGCGATGCGTCGTCACCAGGCCGTCGGGCTTGTGGTAGCGGAACAGGCGCGTGCGCTCGGCCGCCGCGACCGGCTTGCCATCCACCGTCACATGGTCGCCGGGCGTGATGAAGGTGGCGGGGGTCTCGACCACCTTGCCGCCGAGCTTCACGCGGCCCTCGGCGATCATCTTCTCGGCGTCGCGGCGGGACGCCACGCCGGCGCGCGCCAGCCACTTGGCGATGCGCTCGCCGCGTCTGGGGTCTTCGGGTTCGTCGTCGGTCACCGGCAGGCCTCCACGAAGGCGGCGAAGATCGCCGGGTCGCGTGGATCCACGCCATATTCCGGATGCCACTGCACGCCCAGTGCGAAGCGATGGCCGGGGTGCTCGACGCCCTCCACAACCCCATCGGGGGCCCGCGCATTCACAACCCCTGCGCCAGCCGTCGCGACCGCCTGGTGATGCGCCGAATTCACCGCCATGGCCGTCGTGCCGACGATGCGCGCGAGCAGCGTGCCCGCGGTGAGGGCCACCACATGCCCGGGTTCCGTGCGCGGGTTGGGCTGTTCGTGGGGCAGCGGGTTCGCCACCTCATCCGGGATGTGCTGGACCAGGGTGCCACCGAAGGCCACCGCCAGGAGTTGCTGCCCGCCGCAGATGCCCAGCACAGGCTTGTCGCGCGCGAGCGCGGCGCGCGTCGCGGCCAGTTCGAAATCCGTCCGCCCGGGCTTGAGCGTGACCTTCGGATGCGGCGCGCCGCCGCCCCACAATGCGGGGTCGACATCGAAGGCGCCGCCGGTCACCAGCAGGCCATCGACCTGGTCCATGTAGGCCTCGGCCAGGGCCGGTTCGTGCGGCAGCGCCACCGGCAGCCCGCCGGCGGCGACGACCGCGCCGAAATAATTCTGCCGCAGCGCATACCAGGGCAGCGTCGACCAGCCCCCGGCGGGTTCCGAATCGAGGGTGACGCCAATCAGGGGGCGGTTTCGCATTCCCGTGTGCTAGGCCAAGCGTCGCGGCCGCCGCAAGCGTAGTGCGCGGGGCGGATCGATCCGTCGCCGTGCGTGTCGCGCCCGCACGGGGCTGCGCGGCCCGTCCGGCCATGCAAATGACGGATATCGGCGGGCTGCGCCAACCCACCGGTCCTGCGGAACCGGGCCGGACCCACCCGCTGGTCAGCGCACCAGCCGTATGTCGACCGCCAGGCCAAGCCCCGCCCAGGCGCGGTCCGCGGTCAGCACCGGCGCGCCGCGCAGCATCGCGGTGGCCAGGCAGGCGGCATCGCCGAGCGACAGCACGCCGCGGTGCGCCGCCGCCAGGCCGGCCGCCGCTTCCGCCTCGGCCGCGCCGAACGGGACGATCTCGGCGCCGATCAGAGCGACATCCGCGGCCGCTTCGGCCACCGGCACCCCGCGCCGGCGCACAAGCACGGCGATCGCCTCGGCCAGGTTGACGCTGGTGAACAGCAGGGTTTCGGCCTCGGCCATGCCGCGCGCGGCGAGGTCGGCGCCGGCCTCATTGAACATCGCGGCGAGCAGGGCCGAAGTATCGAGGACCACCGCCGCCGTCACGGGGTGGGGTCGTCGCCCCGCGCCTCGGCGCGCCGCCAGTCGAGCAGGTCATCGACGGCCGAATCCGCGGCGATGCCGGGCCGAGCCGCGTATTTCGCCTGCAACTGCCGCAGCGCGGCCACGCGCGTCATGCCCCGCAACGCGCCATCGACGATCCACAGGCGCAGTTCGCCGCCTTTCGCAAGGCCCAGCGCGTCACGGATTTCCTTCGGGATGACGACACGGCCCGAGGAATCGACCTTTACCGATGAGACGCCCATCTGCCACCCGCGGCGCTGCCTGCCAGAACTGCATCATATGGCGTCGAGGGGCAGCGCTGCCACTCCATTCGTGGCTGGCAGCACGCGGCACCGACCGCTCGAGGGCGGCCGATGCGGGGGAGGACAGCGCCTCCCCCCGTCGTCATCACGCCGCCTCGCTCTCCGCGCGGCGCGCATGCTTCTTGCGCTCATGCGGGTCGAGGTAGCGCTTGCGCAGGCGCACCGCGCCGGGCGTGACCTCCACCAGTTCGTCATCCTCGATGTAGGCGATCGCCTGTTCGAGGCTCATGCGCCGCGGCGGGATCAGCAGCAGCGCCTCGTCCTTGCCGGCGGCGCGGATGTTGGTGAGCTTCTTCTCCTTGATGGGATTCACATCAAGGTCGTTGTCGCGCGAATTCTCGCCCAGGATCAGGCCGACATAGACCTTGTCGCCGGGGTTCACGAACAGCGTGCCGCGTTCCTGCAGGTAGAACAGCGCGTATTGGATCGCCTCGCCATCGGCGTTGCTGATCAGCGAGCCGTTGCGCCGGCCCTCGATCACGCCGGCCCAGGGCTGATAGCCCAGGAACAGGCGGTTCATCATGCCGGTGCCGCGCGTGTCGGTCAGGAATTCGCCGTGGTAGCCGATCAAGCCGCGCGAGGGGATGTGGAAGGTCAGCCGCACCTTGCCGCCGCCCGAAGGCCGCATGTCCTGCATCATGCCCTTGCGGACCGACATCTTCTCGACGACCACGCCGGAATACTGCTCATCGACGTCGATCAGGCATTCCTCGAAGGGTTCTTCCTTCTCGCCGGTCGCGGGGTTGTCGCGCGTCAGCACCCGCGGGCGGCCGATGGTGAGCTCGAAGCCCTCGCGGCGCATCTGCTCGATCAGCACGCCCAGCTGGAGTTCGCCGCGGCCGGCCACCTCGAAGGCGTCGACTTCCTCGCTCACCTTCACCTTGATGGCGACGTTGCCCTCGGTCTCCTTCAGCAGGCGGTCGCGGATCTGGCGCGACGTGACCTTCTTGCCCTCGCGGCCACCCAGCGGGCCGTCATTGATGCGGAAGGTCATCGCCAGCGTGGGCGGGTCCACCGGAATGGCGGGCAGCGGCACGGTCACTTCCGGTGATGCGATGGTGTCGGGGATGGTGGCGTCGGACAGGCCGGCGATGGCGATGATGTCGCCCGCCGTCACTTCCTCGACCGGCACGCGATCCAGGCCCGAGAAGGTCATCAGCTTGGTCAGGCGGCCGGATTCCACCACCGAGCCATCCTGGCGCAGCACGCGCACCGGCATGTTCAGCCGCGCGACGCCCTGTTCGATCCGCCCGGTCAGGATGCGGCCGAGGAAGTTGTCGGCCTCGAGGATCGACGCGTTCATGGCGAACGGCGCGTCCACATCCACCGTGGGCGCCGGCACATGCGACAGGATCAGGTCGAACATCGCCGAGAGGTCCTTGCGCGGACCTTCCAGTTCCAGATCCGCCCAGCCCTGGCGGCCCGAGGCGAACAGGGTGTGGAAGTCGAGCTGCTCGTCGGTCGCGCCCAGGGCGGCGAACAGGTCGAACACCTCGTCATGCACCTCGTGCGGGCGGGCGTCCTGGCGGTCGACCTTGTTGATCACCACGATCGGTCGCAGGCCGCGCGCCAGCGCCTTGGTCAGCACGAACTTGGTCTGCGGCAGCGGGCCCTCGGCGGCGTCGCACAGCACGATCGCGCCATCCACCATGGACAGGATGCGCTCCACCTCGCCGCCGAAATCGGCGTGGCCGGGCGTGTCGACGATGTTGATCTTGATGCCCTTCCACTCGATGGCGGTGGCCTTGGCCAGGATGGTGATGCCGCGCTCGCGTTCGAGGTCGTTGCGGTCCATCGCACGCTCGGCCACGTGCTGGTTGGCGCGGAAGGCGCCGGCCTGGCGCAGCAGCTGGTCCACCAGCGTGGTCTTGCCGTGGTCGACGTGGGCAATGATGGCCACGTTGCGGATATTGGCGGCGCTCATCGCGCACTCCTCTGCGGTCGTCTCCGCGCGGTGCAGGCTGCGCGAATGGCCGCGTCCCGGGCCCCATCAGGGGTTCGGGCGGTGCGGCCTGTTCGGTCGGGCGGATTGTTGCGGCGCACACATAGGGTGGCGGCGGCAAATTGGCGAGGAAAAAAGCGCGCGGCGTAATCAGGCGCGCTTCCGCGGCGCGCCCGTGGCGGCGCGCGCCGCGAACAGACCGTGACTTGGCGCGGGCCGCCGATACGGCCCGCGCCCCGCCATTACAGGCCCTGCGCGCGGGCCAGGCTCGCGGCTTCGGCGATCAGCATCGCCGCCGTCGAGGGATCCCGCCGCGCGATCGCGGCCCTTGCCTCCGCCATGCGCCCGACCGGGCCGAGGCGGTTCGGGATCGTTTCCGTCCCGGCGATGGTGGAACGCGTCAGTGCCTGCGCCTCGGCCCGCTCCACCAGCTCGTTGGCGAGCGCCAGGTTGCCCTGCCGAACGGATTGTTCCGCCCGCTGCAGCAACTGGTCGACAGAGTGGTTCGACACGACATCGGCCACGGCCGACGTTCGGTCACCGCCGTTCAGCGGTGAATCGCCGGGTACGCCGGTGATCATCGGCGCCGTGCCACCGCCCGGCGTGACCGGCGCGGTCGGGACAACCGGGGCGACCGGCGCCACGCCGGGAGCGCCCTGCACGATTACCGGCGCCGGCACGACCCCGCCCTGGACGATGCTTGGCTTGGGGGGCGGGAGGATGACGGTTGGCACCCCCGGTTGGGACTGCGCAAACGCCGGCGCGGCAACAAGTCCAAGCGCCAGGACGGCAAGGCGGGTAGGGTTGGTGCGCAACATGTGCGGTCTCCCTTCTGGATAACCCAGCAACGCCCGAGCACCGCGGAAGTCGGCGCCGGGGCGGGGCTGAGCAATCACAACACCGCGATGTGCCGGGCGGCCCGCCAGGTCGGTCGCGCGCCGTCAGCCCAGCGCCGCCGCCACGCCCTTCGGCCCGCCGGCCACCAGAGCCTTCAGGTCCGCCTGTGGCCGCGCGCCGAAGTGGGAGATCGCCTCCGCCGCCGCGACCGAGGCCCAACGGCCGCATTCGGGCAGCGCATGCCCCGCCGTCAGCGCCCCGAGGAAGCCGGCGGCATAGGCATCGCCGGCGCCGGTGGTGTCGACCACCGTGGTGGGCACGACCGCGATCGGATGGGTCGCGTCGCCCGCCAGGATGACGCTGCCCTGTTCGCTGCGCGTCAGTGCCGCCAGGCCGACATCGCGGCGTGCGGCGGCGGCGGCTTCGTCGAAGGATGTCGCGTGGTACAGCGCGCGGATCTCGGATTCATTGGCGAACAGGATGTCGGCTTCCTCCCGCACGAAGGCCAGGAAGGCGTCGCGGTGGCGCTCCACGCAGAAGGCGTCCGACAGGGTGATGGCCACCTTGCGCCCGGCGGCATGGGCAATGCGCGCGGCGGCGCGGAAGGCGGCCTGCGCCGCCGGCGGGTCGAACAGGTAGCCTTCGAGATACGTCACCTGCGCCCCGGCGATGGCGGCGGCATCGAGGTCGTGCTCGCCGAAGGTCACGCAGGCGCCGAGGAAGGTGTTCATGGTGCGCTGGCCATCCGGCGTCACCAGGATCAGGCAGCGCGCGGTGGGCGCGCCACCGACCAGCGGCGCGGTCGGGAAGGTCACGCCGGCGGCGGTGATGTCGTGGCGGAACACCTGGCCCAGCGCATCGTCCGCCACCTTGCCGAGGTAGCCGACCTTCGCCCCCAGCGCGGCCGCGGCGGCGCAGGTGTTCGCGGCCGATCCGCCGCTGCTCTCCATGCCCGGGCCCATGTCGGCATAGATCGTCTCGGCCTGCGCCGTGTCGATCAGCGCCATGCCGCCCTTGGCCATGCCGTGGCGGGCCAGCATGGCGTCATCGGCGCGGGCGAGCACGTCGACGATGGCGTTGCCGATGCCGAGGATGTCGAGGGTGGTCATGGGGCGGCCTTCCGAAAGGGTGGCGGGGGGATAGACCCGCGGCCCGGGTGCGGCAACCGAGCGACGGGAATCCCGCGTGCCACGCCTGATGCCGTTGCGATAGAATAACGTGAGCGGAAAGCCGGGGGCGCGAATGACGGAACAGGCGAAGGCGGCCGACAGGCAAAGGATCATCCTGCTGTTCGACGGCACCTGGAACGATGCGGAGTTCCGCGACAACGACACGAACATCGTGCGCCTGCGCGAGCTGATTGATGTCGAGCTGCGGCGCGAGGACATCGAGCGTGCGACACGCGGTGTCGCGCAAGCGCCGGCGAAGACCCTGGTTTACTATCGCCGCGGCGTGGGCACGAATCATCGCGTCGACAAATTCCTCGGTGGCGCCTTGGGCTTCGGCCTCGCGGACAACGTGCGGCGCGGCTACCGCTTCCTGGCGCGCCACTACCGGCCCGGCGACGAGGTCTTCGTCTTCGGCTTCTCGCGCGGGGCCTTCACCGCTCGGTCCCTGGTGGGCTACCTCGGCGCCGCGGGGCTGCTCCGCGATGCCTGGTGCACGCCGGGACGCGAGAGCGCCGCCTGGGGCTACTACCGCACGTCGCCGGACGACCGCCTGCCGGGCGACTGGCACGCGCTCGGCGCCTTCGTGCATCCGCGCGAGGCGTTCCGAATCCGCGCGCTGTGCGTGTTCGACACGGTGGGCGCGCTGGGCATTCCGGGAACATGGCTCAAGGCCGCGAACCGCGGCCGCTTCGAATTCCACGATGTCGAGCTGCCCTCGATCACCCAGCTCAACCTGCACGCCATCGCCATCGACGAGCAGCGCGAACCGTTCCAGGCGACGATCTGGCGCCGGCACAAGTTCAAGCGGCTAGACCCGAAGATGGTGACCGAGCAGGCGTGGTTCCCCGGCGTGCATGCCGATGTCGGCGGCGGCTATGTCGGCGGGGAGGGACGCAAGCCGGGCCTCAAGGCGCTGGACGACATTCCGCTCGACTGGATGCTGCGGCGGCTCCGGCACCATGTCGGCGACTTCCCCGCGCCGTGCGGCCTGTCGCCGGCGCCCGACGCGGCGTGGTCGAAGGCCGCGCAGCACCAGTCGCGCACCTGGAAGTACCGATACTGGCCGCCCGTGCATCGCGCCATCGCGAACCGCCCGCTCGAACTGATTGACCGCAATCCGGTTGCGGGCCGCGCGATGATCGAAGGCGTGGTCAGCCGGGATCGCCATCAAGCGATGGTCGGCGAGATGGTGCATATCTCGGCCATCGAGCGCCTGGGATGTGACGTTCCCTGCGGCCCCTCGCCGCGGGCCGAGAAGGAAGCGGGCAGGCAGGCAGGCGGCGGCCCGCCGACGCTGCGCTATGCGCCGCCGGCGCTTTGCGACGCGCTCGACGACCTGGCGGTTGCGTATGGGCCCCGCGTGCCGCCGCCGGGCCAGGGCCTGCTGCGAATCGTCGGCCGGGACGGCTTTCCGATCAACCCAGGCAGCGTCGATGGCGACGCCGCAATGGACGCGGTCGCGGCGGCGTGGCAGCGGCTCGCATACGGCTGACGGACGGCCGTCAGCGCGCAAAGAACCGGTTCTGCGGCATCTCCAACCCCAGATGCCCGCGCAGCGTGGTCGCCGTATACTGCTTGCGGAACAGCCCGCGCCGCTGCAACTCCGGCACCACCTCGTCCACGAAGCCGTCGAAGGCGCCGGGGAACCAGGCGGGCAGGATGTTGAAGCCATCCGCCGCGCCGCCCTCGAACCACTCCTGCAGGGTATCCGCGATGTCCGCGACGGTGCCGGCCATCACCCAATGCCCGCGCGCCGCGCCGGTCAGGTTGTGCATGTCGCGCCAGGTCATGCCCTCGCGCTTGGCCTTGGCCAGCATGGCGCGGGCGAAGCCGTGCGACGTGTCGGGCAGCGGCAGGTCGGGCACCTTCTCGTCCAGCGGAAAGCCCGAGACATCGATGCCGAGCCGCCCCGACAGCAGCGACGCGGCGTTGGTCGACGTCACGAAGGACTGCAACTGGTCCAGCACGTCGCGCGCTTCCTGCCGCGTGCGGCCCAGGATGGGCATGACGCCCGGCAGCACGGCAATCTCCTCCGGCCGGCGGCCGTAGCGCGGCATGCGGCCCTTCAGCGAGGCATAGGCCGCCTTCGCCTCGTCCAGGTCCTGCACCACGGAGAACACCACGTCGGCGGTGCGCGCCGCCAGGTTCAGACCCGGCTCGGACGACCCGGCCTGCAGCACGATCGGCCGCCCCTGCGGGCAGCGACCGATGTTGAGCGGACCCTTCACCTTGAAGAACTCGCCCTCGTGGTCGAGCGCGCGCATCTTCGTACCGTCGATGTAGCGGCCGGTGTCACGCTCGGCGACGATGGCGCCGTCGTCCCAGCAATCCCACAGCCCCATCACGACATCGATGAATTCCTCCGCCACGCGATACCGCGCATCGTGCGGCGGGTGCTGGCGCCCGAAATTCGGCGCCGATCGCGGGTTGGAACTGGTCACCGCATTCCACGCCGACCGGCCGCCGCTCAGGTGATCCAGCGAGGCATAGAACCGCGCGACGTTGAACGGCTCCTCATAGGTTGTGGACATCGTCGCGCCCAGGCCGAGATGCGTGGTCGTCGCCGCCAGCGCCGCCAGCATCGTGATGGGCTCGAAGCGCGCGGTGAAGGACGGGTGGTCGTTCACGCCCGCCGCCAGGCCATCGCCGAGGAACAGCAGGTCGAAGCAGCCGCGTTCGGCGATGCGCGCGATGTGCTGGATGACCGGCAGCGACTGGAAGGAATCATAGGCGCCGGGCATGCGCCAGCCGGCGATGTGGTTGCCGGTGCCAAGCACGAAGACACCGAGATGCATCTGGCGTGCGGCCATGCGCGTTCTCCTGGATCAGGCGCCAGGGTGACGCGCGGGCGGCGGCGCGGCAAGGCAGCGCGCCGTTTCCTCGGCCACAGGCATCGTTGAGCGATGCAGGCGGCCAAGCGTATCCCCGCGCCATCCCCCCTGGCACATCGCTTGCAAAACCGGCACGCTCGTACCCTTGCGGCCAAGCCGCGCGCCGGAGAACCAACGCCATGAACCGCATGTGCCTGATGGCCGCCCTGTTGTGTGCCGCTGCGCAGCCCGCCACCGCCCAGACCCTGCGCATCGCCTTCAAGGCGTCGATGGACGGCACCGACCCGCACCAGACCTTCACGCCCAACCGCAACGCGCAGCTGCATGTGTGGGAGACCCTGCTGACCCAGGACGCGACGCTGCGCCCACGCCCGCAGCTGGCGGAATCCTGGCGCTCGGTCGATCCGCTGACCTGGGAATTCAAGCTGCGGCGCGACGCGGTGTTCCATGACGGGTCGCCCTTCACCTCGGCCGATGCGGCGTTCTCCATCCTGCGCGCACGCGCCGCCACCGGCCCGCGCACCTATGCCGCCGCGGTGCGCAACGTGGCGACGGTCGAGACCCCCGACGCCCATACGCTGATCGTGCGCACCACCGTGCCCACGCCGCTGCAGCCGGACTTCCTGGCGGCGATCGCCATCCTGAACGCCCGTGCCTCGGAAGGCGCGGTGGATGCCGACTTCAACGGCGGCCGCGCGGCGATCGGCACCGGCCCCTACCGCTGGATCCGCTGGACGCCGCAGCAGGACGTGGTGTTCGAACGCAGCCCGAACTGGCGGGGCACGCCCGAACCCTGGGCCCGCGTGCAGATCCGCTTCGTGCCGAATGACAGCGCGCGCGTCGCCGCGCTGCTGGCCGGCGATATCGACGTGATCGACAGCGTGCCCACCGGCCTGCACCAGCGCGTCCGCGACAACGCGAACCTGCAGTTGGTGAACGGCTATTCGGTCTTCACCCACTATTTCTACATGGATGCGATGAGCGCGCAGGTGCCCAACATCACCGGCGCCGACGGCCAGCCGCTGCCACAGAACCCGCTGCGCGACCTGCGCGTGCGCCGTGCCATCAACCACGCGATCAACCGCGTGGCCCTGGCCGACCGCGTGATGGAAGGCGGTGCGACCGCCACCGGACAGATCGCCCCGCCCGGCTTCATCGGCCATGTGCCGAACCTGCCGGTGCCGGAATTCAACCCCGCCCGCGCCCGCGCGCTGCTGGCCGAGGCCGGCTACCCCAACGGCTTCACCATGACGGTGCATTGCACGCAGGACCGCTTCGCCGGCGATGCGCGCACCTGCCAGGCGATCGGGCAGATGCTGACCGCGATCGGCATCCGCACCGTGGTCGAGGCGCTGCCCATGCCGATCTACCTGCGGCGCAGCGCCACCCTCACGCCCGCCGGTGCGCCGGAACTCTCGGCGCATCTCGCGATGTTCGGCTCCTCCTCCGGCATCGCGAGCGAGGGCCTCACCGCTCTCCTGCGCACGCCCAACGCCGCGCGCGCGCATGGCGGGTGGAACCGCACGCGCTTCTCTAACGCTCAATTCGACGCCATGCTCGACCGCGTGGACGCCGAGTTCGACCCCGAGACGCGCGAGCGCCTGAGCCAGGACGCGATCCGCTGGGTGGCGGAGAACGTGCCTCTCGCGCCTGTCTTTCATGTCGGCGCGTCGTGGGGGGCCAAGCGTGGCCTGGTCATGACGCCGCGCGGCGACCAATACACCATGGCAACCGAGATCCGCCCCGCACCATGAAGCAGCTTCACCTCGGCGCCTTCTTCTTCACACCAGGCAGCCATTCGGCGGGCTGGCGGCATCCGCTCGCGGTCGCGGAAGCCGACATGTCCTTCGCGCACTACGTGCAGATGGCGCAGACCGCCGAGCGCGGCTGCCTCGACTGCGTGTTCTTCCAGGATACCGCCGCGGTGAACGGCAGCGCCGGGCTGGACGGCGCATCCCCCTGGCGCCCCGGCATGGGCCGCCAGGTCTTCCCCGAACCCGCCACGCTGATCGCGGCACTCGCACCCGTCACGAAGCACATCGGGTTGGTCGCGACCGCCACCACCACCTACAACGACCCCTATACCCTCGCGCGGCGCTTCGGCTCGGTGGACCACATCTCCGGCGGGCGCGCCGGCTGGAACCTGGTGACCTCGCAGATCGAGGACGAAGCCGGCAACTACGGCTTCGACCGCCACCCCGACCACGCCAACCGCTACGAACGCGCCGAGGAATTCTTCGACGTCTGCGCCGGTCTTTGGGATTCCTTCGAGGACGGCGCCTTCATCCGCGACAAGGCATCCGGGCGCTACCTCGACCCGTCGAAGGGCCACATCCTCAACCACCAGGGCGAATTCTTTCGCGTGCGCGGCCCACTGAACCTGCCGCGTTCACCGCAAGGGCGACCCGTCATCGCGCAGGCAGGGTCCTCCGACGACGGCCGCAAGCTCGCCTCGCGCGTCGCCGACATGATCTTCACCGCGCAATCCGTGCTGTCGGAAGGGAAAGCCTTCTACCAGGACATCCGCGCCCGCGCCGCCGCGCACGGCCGCGACCCCGACCATGTCCGCGTCATGCCCGGCTTCATGACCATCCTCGGCGAAACCCAACAGGAAGCCGACGACATCGCCGGCGCACTCGCCGACATGATGGACGAAGCCAACGCCATGCGCCTGCTCGCGCGCCTGTGCGGCGACCTCGACATCCACGCCTACCCGATCGACGGCCCGCTGCCCGACCTGCCACCGTCGAACGCCGCCCGCGCGCGCCAGGAACACCTGGTCGCGAAAGCCCGCGCCGAGAACCTCACCATCCGCCAGGTCGCCCGCTACCTCGGCACCGCGCTCGGCCACCAGCTCATCATCGGCACGCCCAAGCGCGTCGCCGACACCATGCAGGAATGGTTCGAGGCCGGTGCCTGCGACGGCTTCACCCTGCTGTTCCCGTTCTACACGAAACCCCTCGACGACTTCGTGCGCCTGGTCGTGCCCGAACTCCAACACCGCGGCCTGTTCCGCACCCGCTACCCGGGCCCGACGCTGCGGGAAAGCCTCGGGATCCCGGTTCCCGCGAACCGGTTCGCGGGCGGGTGAGGGCGCGTCGGGAGGGCTCTGCCCTCCCGAACCCTCCCGCCGGGGGCATACGTGCCCCCGGACCCGCGTGAACGAAGGGCCGGTTTGGAGGAGGGGCTCGTCGGCGGCTCCGACGCGGCGGGCGCGCCATGCCCCTCCTCCAAATCGGCCCTTTGACCCAGGGTCTGGGAGGCGGTTGCCTCCCAGCGGGGGGCCGGGGGGCTGGCCCCCCGCTGCACCCTCACCCCCCCGGCAACCAGATCCGGAACGTGGTCCCCGAGCCTTCCTCGCTGTCGATCCCCAGCGTGCCGCGGTGGCGGTTCACGATGTGCTTGACGATGGCGAGGCCGAGGCCGGTGCCGCCGGCGTTGCGGGCGCGGCCCTTGTCCACGCGGTAGAAGCGTTCGGTCAGGCGTGGGATGTGGTCGCGCGCGATGCCCGCGCCGTCGTCGGTCACGCTCAGCACCATGCCGGGGCGGCCGTCCGATGCGCTGCCGGGGGCCACGGTCAGGCGGATGGTGCCGCGGTCGCGCCCGTGGCGGATGGCGTTGTCCAGCAGGTTGCGGATCACTTGCGCGACCTGGTCGGCGTCTGCCGGTTCGGCGGTGCCTTCGGCCAGGTCGAGCACGAGCTTCGCCTTGCGGGTGGCAAGGATCGGCGCCATCGCATCCGCTTCGGCGCGCGCGATCGCGGCGACGTCGGCGCGACCGGACGGCGCCTGGTGTTCCGTCAGCTCGATGCGCGACAGGCCGAGCAGGTCGTCGATCAGCCGGCGCATGCGGTCCGATTGCTCGGCCATGATCTGCAGGAAGCGCTGCTGTGCCGCCGGGTCGTCGGCGGCGGGGCCGCGCAGGGTCTCGATGAAGCCGATCAGGCTCGCGAGCGGCGTGCGCAATTCGTGGCTGGCATTCGCCACGAAGTCGGCGCGCATGCGTTCCACCGCGCGTTCGCGCGTGCGGTCCGACAGCAGGACGATGACCCGGCCGCCATCGGCCAAGGGCGGGTCCATCGGGATCACCTGCACCGCCACGTCGCGCGTCACGGGCACCGGCAGCACCAGGTCCGCCACGGCGGGTGCGCCGGTGGACAGCGCCTTGTCCAGGGCCTCGGCCAGAGCGGGATGGCGCAGCAGCGCGGCGGCGTCGGGCGGGGCGGCGGTGCCGGCGCGCCCGCCCAACATCTCCCGTGCCGCGCGGTTGGCGCGCAGCGCGGTGCGGTCGGCCGCCAGCACCAGCAGCGGGTCCGGCAGCGCTTCCACGATGGCGGCGTCGGCGCGGCGCAGGTGTTCCACCAATGCGCCGCGCTCGGCCAGGTGGCGGGCCAGGCGCGTCACGCCGTCGGCGACGTCCTGCACGGATGGCAGCAGCGGTGCCACGGTCAGGTCGGGCAAGCCGTCGCCTGAGGATGCGGCGCGGATCTGCCGCGCCAGCCGCCCGAGGTTGCCGAGCCAGATGCGCGCCACCGCCGCGCTGCCGGTCAGCGTGACCAGCAGTGCGGCGATACCGGGCCGCGGCGCCAGCGCGCCGGTTGCCATCAGCAGCAGCAGCACCGTGGCCGGCGCGCCGGCCACGACCAGCGTCGCGCGGATCCAGGCCCCCGCGCGCGGCGCTTCCCCGAACATGGCGCGCGACCCGCGCCGGCGCGTCAGGACCCCGCCGCGCCCGGCGCGGGTGCGCGTTCGACCATGCGGGGCTCGCCGCTGGGTTCAACCGCGAACAGCGCCAGGCCGCGTTGCACGAGTCCTTCGGGTTGCAGGCGCACGGGGCCGTCGACGCCGTCGAACACCTCCCCGGTATTGGGCCCGGCCTGGCCACGCGGTGTCAGCACCACGCGCGCCGCAACGCCGGCGGCGTCATAGGCGATGCCGGCGAGGCGCGGCGGGCGCTCCCCGAAGGCGCCTTCGAAGCGGGCATCGAAGGTGGCGCGCGATCGCGGATCGGGTGCGGCGAAGATGGCGCCATGAAGTGCGGGTTCCTGCCCCAGCGACGCATCCTGCGCCCACAGCGCATGACCCAGGATGCGCGGCGCCGGCGCATTCAGCCCGGCGGGCGCGAGCCCTGCCGCGATGCCGCGCGCCAGCGCGCCGGTGCCGCCGATCAGCACCGCATCGACGCCGCCGGCGCTGCGCTGCGCCACATCCTGCGCCACCGCACCGCCGCTGGCACGCGGTGGATGCAGCACCACGGTAGGTTCCGGCAGGCCCCATTCGGCGGCGACGGACCGCATGGCGGTGGCCAGCGCGCGGCCGAAGCCATCATCGGGCGCGGCCACGGCGAAGCGCTGCGCGCCGCCGGACATCGCGGCCCCCATCGCGCGGCGCACCTGCTGCGCGGGCGTGACGCCCAGCGTCCAGACGCCGGGGCCGGACTGCGCCGCATCGTTGGTGAAGGCGATGATCGGGATGCGCGCCGCGCGCGCCGGGGCGGAAGCGGCCGAGGTCTCGGCCGCGGTCAGCGGACCGACGATCATGCGCGCGCCGGCGCCGATCGCCTGGCGGGCCGCGCCGGCGGCGCCCGACGCCGTGCTGCCGGTGTCCATCGGCATGAAGTCGACGCTGCGGTTGCCGCGTTCGAACAGCGCGAGTTCCGCCGCCTGCCCCATGGCGCGGCCGAGCGAGGCCTGCGGCCCGGACAGCGGCAGCAGCAGCGCGATGCGGTTGCGCGGCGGCTCCTGCAGCGGCTGGCGGGACGACACCGGCCCCGCCCCTTGCGGCGCGCAGGCGCCGAGGCCCACAAGGGCAAGGACGGCAAGCGCGGAGAAGCGGCGTGGGAGGCGATGCGGCAGAAGGGACACGGTCCTCGGATCCTCCCGGTGGTCCGGCTGCGCGGCCGGGCCTGGTGCTTGTCGCGACGCCGATCGGCAATCTCGGCGACCTGTCCCCGCGTGCCCTGGCTGCCTTGCGGGACGCCGACGCCGTGCTGTGCGAGGACAGCAGGGTGACCGGCGGACTGCTGTCGCGCCAGGGCGTGGCGGCGACCATGATCCCCTTGCACGATCACAATGAGGCCGCGCAAGCCCCCCGCGCGGGCGAGCGTTTCGCCCTGGTGTCGGATGCCGGCACCCCCCTGGTGAGCGACCCCGGCTACCGGCTGGTGCGCGCCGCGATCGAGGCCGGCGTCATGGTTTCCGCCATCCCGGGGCCGAATGCGGCGGTGATGGCGCTGTCGCTGTCGGGCCTGCCGCCGCATCCCTTCCTGTTCCTCGGCTTCCTGCCGGCGAAGGCGGGGCCGCGCGCGGCGGAGGTCGGCCGGCTGCGGCAGGTGGAACGGGCGGGGCTGTCGGCCACGCTGGTCTTCTATGAGGCACCGCACCGCCTGGCCGAGGCGCTGGCCGCCTTGGCCGAAGGGCTGGGTGCCGACCGGCCGGCCGCCGTGGCGCGCGAATTGACCAAGCGGTTCGAGGAGGTGCGGCGCGGCGCGCTCGGTGACCTCGCCGCCCACTACGCCACGGCCGAGGCGCGGGGCGAGATCTGCATCGTGGTCGGGCCGGCACCGCTGGAGGAAGCCGGGGAGGGCGAACTCGACGCCGCGCTGCGCGCCGCCTTCGCCGCCGGGCTCAGCCTGCGCGACGCCGCCGCGAGCGTGGCCGAGGCAACGGGGCTGAAGCGGCGCGACGTCTATCGGCGGGCGCTGGAGCTGGGCGGGGAGGCGGGCTGAAGCGCTCCCGGTACGGGCGCGCACCGCGCAGTGCATGTCAGGGAATGCAACCGGAGCATGTGGCTTGATCGGTGGCGCGCACCCCGTCCCCGGGGTCGGCTGCGGGCTTCGTCGCGGCCCGCCGTGCCGAATTCATGACGATTCAGGTCAGCCCATTACTTTTTGTCGATGTGCCGGAAGAAGCCGGCACAACCCGGCGTTGTCCCCGCAGCCGCATCCGGAATCCTCCGGCGCGGGTACCAGAACGGGGAAACCACCATGCCCATCATCTATGGCACCGAGGACAATGACCGCCTGTTCGGCACCAGCCTGGCCGACCGCATCTTCGGCCGGTCCGGCAATGACGAGATCTTCGGCAATGACGGCGACGACATCCTGTACGGCGAGGCCGGCAACGACGAACTGGTCGGCGGCGCGGGCAACGACACCATCCTCGGCGGCGCCGAGGACGACACGATGTTCGGCGGCCTGGGCAATGACAGCCTCAACGGCGGCATCGGCAATGACGTGGCCTATGGCGAGGACGGCGCCGACCGCCTGACCGACGATATCGGCAACGACACGCTGGATGGCGGCGCGGGCAACGACATCCTGCGCTCCGGCCGCGACAACGACCTGCTGCTGGGCGGCGCGGGCGCCGACCAGTTGTATGCCGGCGCGGACAACGACACGCTCGACGGCGGCGCGGCCAATGACCGCATGTACGGCGAGCACGGCGACGACGTGCTGTTCGGCGGCACCGGCAACGACCTGATGGATGGCGGCGCCGAGCACGACACGCTCGACGGCGGCGCCGGCGCCGACACCATGCTGGGCGGCGAGGGGTCCGACCTGTTCTTCGCCGGCGCGGGCAATGACCTGATGACCGGCGGTGAGGGCGACGACACCTTCCGCTTCGAAGGCCGCACCTTCGCCGACGTGATCACCGACTTCTCGGTGACCAACGACAAGATCCAGATCGCGGTCTCGGGCGTCGATGACTTCGACGACCTGCGCTTCCGCCAGACCGCCGAAGGCGACGCCGTCGTGTCGTGGGGCGGCACGCTGACCGGCGGTTCGGTGACGCTGCTGGACGTGTCCGTGGCGTCGCTCTCGACGGATGATTTCTCCTTCGGCTGAGGACGGTCGGGGGGATCGACCCCGCCGAACAGGAGAGCATGCCGGGTCGCCGCAAGGCGGCCCGGTATTGCGCGTTGGGGTGGGTGCGTCGGGAGGGCTCTGCCCTCCCGAACCCTCCCGCCGGGGGCATACGTGCCCCCGGACCCGCGTGAACCGAATGGCCAGGATGGGGGAGGGGCTCGTCGGCGGCACCGTCGCGATAGGCGCGCCATGCCCCTCCCCCATCCTGGCCATTTGACCCAGGGTCTGGGAGGCGGTTGCCTCCCAGCGGCGCCGACTCTCAGCGCGCGCGCCAGCCGCGGCGTTGCGCCTCGGCCACTGCGGCGGTGTCGAGCATCGGCCCGGCGCCGAGGCGTTCCAGGACCTCCGCGATCACCGGGTCGTCGGCGCCGGCGGGCTGGAAACTGCCGCCTTCGGCGTTGCGCGCCACGGCCACGCGCAGGCGCCAGCCCTCGGGTTCGCGGCAGGCCACGCCCTGCATCGCGCCGGTGCCGTCGGGCATCGCGAAGCGGCGGCAATAAATGTCGCCCTCGGCCAGGTGCGTGCCGGCAATGGCGACCCCGCCGCCGCCAGCGCCGTCCAGCGCTGCCGCCACGCGGGCCGGCAGCAGCCCGGCATCGACGGGCGCGCCGCCCGGCAGCGGCAGGCGCGGGCCAAGGAAGGCGCCCAGCACCAGCCCGGCGGCTGCCGCCAGGGACGCCATGCGCCAGCCGCGGCGGCGGTTGTCGTTCACCGGCATCGTCGCCGCCGTTGTGGCGGCCGCCAGCAGGCGCGCCGGCACCGGTTCGTCGAGCACTTCCCGGAAGGCGCCGGTGGCGATCCGCCGGCCATCGGCCAGCAGCGCCACGCGCTCGGCCAGGTCGGGGTCGGCATCCAGCGCGGCGGCGATGCGGTCGGCCTCGGCCTCGGGCAGGGTGCCGTCGGCGAAGGCCATCAGGGTCTCGTCGGGGATGCTCATCGGTCGCTCTCCCGCACCGGCTGCACCGGGGACCCCAGCGCCCGCGCCAAGGCCATCCGCCCGCGCGCCGCGCGGCTCATCACCGTGCCGGGCGGCACGCCCAGCACGGAAGCCGCCTCGGCATAGGTCAGGTCCTCGATGCAGGTCAGCACAAGCGCCTCACGCTGGTCATGAGGCAAACGCAGCAGGGCGCGCTCCGCGTCCCGCAGATCGAGCAGGATCATTGTAACGCTGGTGCCATCGACGCCCGGGATGGAATCCGCATCGTCCAGCGTTTCATGCACACCACCGCGGGCCGCGCGCCTGCGGTGGCTGTCCAGCCAAAGGTTGCGCAGGATGCGGAACATCCAGGAATCGAAGCGCGTGCCCGGCGTGAAGCCGTCCTGGCTGCGCAGCGCGCGTTCGCAGGCTTCCTGCACCAGGTCGTCCGCCTGCTCGGGCCGGCCCGACAGCGCCTGCGCGAAGCGCCGCAGGCGGGGCAGCAGCGCGACCAGGTCGGCTTGGAAGGATGACACGCGATGGCTGCTCCGGGCGCACGGGTGTCGCATCGCCGCGCGCGACGCCCATATGCCGAGAAGATGCACATGACGAGCAAAGCGGCAATCCGGCGCCCTGGCGCCCTGGTGTTCGCAGCCGTCGCGCTGGCCCTGCTGGTCGCCGGCGCCCCGGCGCGCGCCGATGACGATGGCGATGACGGCGGCGGTGGTGGTGGTGGCGCCGGCGCCGGCGCGGGCGGCGGGGGAGGCGGCGGCCCAGGCAGCGGCGGCGACGGCGCCGGTTGGTCGCGCGGCGATCGCGGTGGCCTTGGCCCGAATCCCGGGCGCATCCCGATGCCGCCAGCCTGGCAGCGCACGCTCGACCGGATGTTCGGCGCATCCCCCCCGCCGCCGCCGGCCGCGCGCCCGGTCCGCCCACGCGCCGAGATCGTTGCTGTCGGTGTCCCGCCCGCCGCGCTGGCCCGCCTGCGTGCCGAGGGCTTTGTGGTGGTGGCGGAACGCGCCCCGGTCGGCCTGGTGCGGCTGCGCGGCCCGGCCGGCCAGGGCGAGGCACAGGCGCTGGCCCGTCTGCGCGCCTTGGCCCCCGCCGCCGCGGCCGACCGCAACCACAGCTATCGCCTGGCAAGCGAGGCGCCCCCCGCGGGGAGCGCGCCAGCCGCCGCAGCGCCGGGCTGCGAGACGCGGGCCGGCTTGATCGCGCTGATCGACACCGGCGTTGATGAACGCCACCCGGCGTTGGCCGGGCGCATCGAGCGGCAGGAAGTCCTGCGCGGGCCAGGCCGCCGCCCCGCACGCACCCCCCACGGCACGGCAGTGGCGGCGCGGCTGGCCCTGGCGGCGCCGGCAGCACGCATCGCGGTGCTCGACGCCTTCCACCTCGGCCCCAATGGCGAGGCGGCGGATGCCTACGACCTGGCCGCGGCACTGGAGCGCGCGGCGGCCATCGGGGCCGTGATCGTGAATGTCTCCGTCGTCGGCCCCGCCAATGCGGTGGTGGACCGGATGGGCGCCGGCGCGGCGGCCACGGGCCTGACGGTCGTCGCCGCGGCCGGCAATGACGGGCCGCGCGCGCCGCCGCTGCACCCCGCCGCCTATCCCTGGGCGGTGGCCGTTGCGGCGGTGGATGTGCGGGAACACCCCTGGGCGCGCTCGGCGGCGGGTCCGCACATCGCCTTCGCCGCGCATGGGGTCGAGGTGAACCTGCCGGCACCGGGCGGCGCGGCGGCGCGGCGTTGGTCGGGAACGTCCTTCGCGGCGCCGGTGGTCGCGGCGGCGCTCGCGGGGTTGCCGCGGTTCGGCGGCGCGGGCATCGAAGGCCTGGCACTCACCGCGCGCGATGCCGGGGCGCCTGGGCGCGACCCGGTCTTCGGCTGGGGCGTGGTCGACGCCGACCCCTGCGCCGATGTCCCGGCGCGGGCGGGCGCGGCCCCCGCGGCGAGTGACTGAGGCCGGACGGGCGAATGATCGCCTGTCGCCGCATTGCGCGGGGGGGCGCCGGAAAGGCCCTCGCGGCGCTGCCCCGGCGGATGTCATCGAGGCCCTGGCAGCGGATGGGTTTGCGGATGTCCGTCGGAAAATGACCCGTCAGCGGTTCGGATAAAGCCGCGGATGCGTCACCTGTTCGGGCGGCCCCGGCGGGCGCACCGGCCCGACCTTGCCGCAGGCGCCGAGCAGCAGCAGAAGCGCGAAAGCGCCCAGCGCCATGCGGGTC
>LNEW01000155.1 GCA_001464375.1 Rhodospirillales bacterium Ga0074136
GCGCGCACCACGCCGGCGCAGAAGCCGCGCGGCTGTGCCAGAACAACCCGCATTCCCGAAGCCCCTCCCGGACTGACGCATCCCGGAGGGATGTCGGTTCGCCCAGCGGGATTGCAACCGGAATCAGCAGGGACTTACAAGCAGGATCGTCACCAGCCGTTGACGCGTTCCCACACGGCCAGAACGTCCCGCCCGCCATCGACCACGTGGTAGCGGTCATGCGCCGCGGCGGTCAGGCAGGTGTGATTGGGCGCGATGCGCACCAGCGCGCCGATCGGCAGCGCATCGAAGGGCAGCGGGTGTTCGCCGCGCACCTCGCCATGTTCCTGGTGGGTGCGCGCGACGATGGCGTCGCCGAAGGACGGCTTGCCGTCGATGTCCAGCATCAGGCCGAAGCCGTAGTCCTTGGGCGCCTTCTCGGTGCTGCGGTCCTTCGAGAGCGCGATGGCGCCGGCATCGACCAGCACGGCGTTGCGGTCGGGCTTGCGCCCGGTGACGGCGGTCAGCACCGTGACGGCGATGTCGGCCATCCCATGCGTGCCGATCTGGCCCTGGAACAGGTCGCCGAACATGTAGACGCCGGCGCGCACATCGGTGACGCCGCCCATGTCGCGTCCGTACAGCGCGGTGGGCGAGGAGCCCAGCGAGACGACCTCGACCGTGGCACCCATGGCGCGCAGGCGGGCGGCGGCGGTGACGGCGCCGCGGTGCTCGGCCTGCGCCACCGCCTGCATGCCGGCTTCGCTGCGTTCGGCGTAGGAATGCCCGGCATGGGTCATGATGCCGGCGCAGCGGGCGCCGAGGCGCCCGGCGATCTCGGTCAGCAGGTTGGAATCGGGGGCGACGCCGCCGCGGCCCTCGCCGCAATCCACCTCCACCAGCGCGCGCAGCGGCCCGGGATGGGCGGCGATGGCGGCGGCGACGTCGGCATCGTCGGTGATGACCTTCACGTCGCCGCCCTGCGCGTTCAGCGCTGCGACCGCATCGAGCTTCGCCGGCGTGATGCCGACGGCATAGATCTGGTCGCGGAAGCCGCCGCCGGCGAAGTAGCGCGTCTCGGCAATGGTGCTGACGGTGATGGGCCCCTTGCCGGGCGCGGCCAGGTCCGCCACCGCGATCGACTTCGCGGTCTTCATGTGCGGGCGCAGCACCAGGCCCGGGTGGCGCGTCACCGCGGCGGCCATGTGCGCGAGGTTTCGCTTGAGGATGCCGAGGTCGAGCACCAGGCAGGGCGTGGGCAGGTCATCGAGGGTCATGGGGTCACCAACGTGAGGCGATGGAGAGTTGGCCCACGGGGTCCATCGATTCCCGCCCGCCATCGGCGCGGCGCAGGCCCACCGCGGCGTACTGCGTGTTCCACGACGCCTGCGCGGTGCCCGCGCCTTCGGTTGCGCCGGGGACGGAGGCATCGGTCTGGCATTGGCTGATCTCGTGCTGCAAGCCGCGGAGGCGATCCTGCGTCGGGTCGGGCTGCTGGCGAAAATCGTGGCGCGACATGACGGCGGACAGCACGCCGCGCGGGGCGGCGCCGGGTGTCTGCGGCGTGGCGTGGCGTTCCTCGACCGCGCCAGGGATGGGGCGGCCCAGGCGCGGCATCCAGTCGTGGCGCGGCTGCGCCGCCTGCACCACCTGGCGGAGCGCGGTGCCAAGGCCCGCGCCGGGCGGCGCGAGGGTCGGCGTCAGGGGGCGCATGGCGCGTCTCCGGGTCGGGGCGGCGGCAGGCTTACAGGGGGCGGTGGCGGCGGCGCAAAGGGTCAGGGCCAGCGGGCCTCGGCGTCCATCGGCAGCACCGGGCGCGGCAGGTGTTTCCAGGCGAAGGTCGCGAGGTTGGGGGAGGTCAGGCCGGGGCAATCCACCTCGATGATCTGCTCATGCTTGAAGAATTCGTCGAAGCCGCCGCGGAAATGGCCGCGCGACTTCACGACCACGGCGCGCGCGGCGCCGATGTCGAGGCCGAGATGTTCGAGGAAGACCGGGTCGGCGCATTGCGTGCGCCCTTCGATCACCACCACGGCGATGCCGCCGATCTGCAGCCAGGCGGTGCGGCCCAGGCGCACCGAGCGACCGGCATAGATGCCGCGCCGGCCGGTGACGTTGCCGTCGGACAGGGCGCGGATTTCGGCCTCCGCGGCGAAGGGCTTCGAGAAGGGGTCGTCCGCCGCGACGGCGCGGTTGAAGCGGGCGGTGAAGCGCGCACCGACGCCCAGCGCATGCGCCTCGGCCGCCAGCGGCGCGTCGGCGATGATGCCAATGATGGCGTTGGTCACGCCGGCGCGGTGGAAGGCGTCGAGGATCCACATCGTGTTGCCGCGCCCGCCGCCGCCGGGATTGTCGGCGACATCGGCGAAGGCGAGCGGCACCGGGCTGTCCTTCGCCAGGCGCACGGCGTCATCCAGGGAAGTCAGGTTCGCCACGAAGCGTGCGCGCCGTTCCCAGGCGGCTTGGGCAAGGGTCTGCGCCAGCGCTTCGCCCGCGTCGCGGTCGGTGGCGGTGACGATGACGGACAGGCCGTTGAACGGCGTGTCGCCATAGGAGAAGCCCGCCATCACCGAGACGTTCGCGATGCGCGGGTCCTTCGCCGCCAGTTCCTGGCCGAGGTCGATGACCTCGGCATAGGGCCCCTGCGCCGTCAGCAGCGCGGTCTGCGGCGAGACGATCGGCAGGCGGCGATGGGCGCGCACGAAGCGTTCGCCGGCCAGCAGCCGGCGCAGCAGCCGCGCGCTTTCGGCGCCACGGTCATGCATGTCCAGATGGGGGTTGGTGCGGTAGCCGACGAAGGCATCCACGATCGCGACCATGCGGTCCGAGACATTGGCGTGCAGGTCGTAGGAGCAGACGAAGGGGATGTCGCCCAGTGTCTCGCGCACCAGCGCCTGGAGCGTGCCTTCGGGGTCGTGGTCCTGCGCCGCGAGGCCGGCGCCGTGCATGATGGAATAGACGCCGTCGACCTGGCCGCGCAGCGCCGTCAGCCCGGCGCGCCAGGTCGCCATCATGGCGTCGAAATCGCCCTGGTCGACCGGGCCATTGGGCTCGGCGGCGGCGATCATGATGGGCAGCGGCGTCCAGTCGCCGGTCGCGTTCATGCCTTCGAGGAAGCCGGAAAGTTCCGCCGGTGCGCGCGGCGCGGGCTTCGCCGCCTCGGCGAGGATGTCGGCCCCTTCCAGGTAGCAGCGGCCGTCGAAATCGGCGCGCCGCGCGGGCGGCGCGAAGCGGTTGCACTCGATGGAAAAGCCGAGGATGGCGATGCGTGGGGCGGGCATCAGACGGATACTCCGAGAAGTTCGGCGATGCGGGGCGTGGATTTGAGGCCGGTGCCGGTCAGCACCACCACCGTCGTCTCGTCGGCGCGAATGGTGCCGGCCGCGAGAAGCCGCGCGAAGGCGGCCGCCGCCTGCGCGCAGGTCGGTTCGACATAGATGCCGCTGCGCGCCAGGTCGAGCGTGGCCTGCGCGATCTCCTGCTCGCTCAGCATCACCGCGCCGCCCTGCGATCGTGCCAGTACGTCGGACACCTCCGCCGTGCGCAGGGGCTGCGCGATGGCGGTGCCCTCGGCGATGGTGGGTTTCGCAGACACCGCGGGTTGCCCGAGGAAGGCGCGCGCGATCGGCGCACAATTCTCCGGTTGCGCGGCGAAGATACGCGGCAGGCGCGTGATCTCCCCGGCGCGCAGCAATTCGTCGAAGCCGATGCCGCAGCCCAGCACGTTCGACCCCGCGCCGCAGGGCACGATCACGTTGTCCGGGGCAATGAAGCCGAGGTCTTCCCACAATTCGTAGGCGAGCGTCTTGGTGCCGTGCAGGAAGAAGGGATGCCAGTTGTGGCTGGCGTAGAAGATGCGCGCAGCCTCGGCCAACGCGGCATCGGCGCAATCCTGGCGGCTGCCGGGAATCAGGCGGATGGTCGCACCCGACGCGCGGGACTGCACGGTCTTGGCGGGCGAAGTGCTCTCGGGCACGAAGATCGTTGCCGCCAGGCCGCCGGCCGCCGCATAGGCCGAGACGGCGGCGCCGCCATTGCCGGATGAGTCCTCCAGCACGTCGGTCACGCCCTGCGCACGCAGCAGCGACAGCATCACCGAGGCCCCGCGATCCTTGAACGACCCAGTCGGGGCGAACCATTCGCATTTCAGCAGCGCCGAGGCGCCGGCGATCACGCGCGGCACCAGCGGCGTGCAGCCCTCGCCCATAGTGATCGGGTCGTCGGGGGTGAAGGGCAGCGCGGCCGCGTAGCGCCACAGCGACCGGTCCTCGTGGCGGATCGCCGCGCGGGTGATGCCGGGCAGCGGCGTGAGCAGCAGCGGTGCCTGATCGTCGCCGCACCAGCGCGGCGTGTCCAGGGGATAGGTGCGCCCCGTGCGGGGGTCGAGATAGGCGATGTCGGTCATGGCGGGCGCAGCCTCGCTTGCCGGCGCGCGCACGGCAAGGGATGCTGCGTGGATGAACGATGCCGATGCCGTCCTGCGCCTGGCCGCCGATCTGGTTGCGATCGACAGCCGGTCCTCCGTGTCGAACCTGGCCGTCGCCGAGCGTATCGAGGCGGAGCTGACAGGCTTCGACGTCGTGCGCGTGGACTACGCGGATGCCAACGGGCTGGCCAAGCGTGCGCTGGTGGCACATCGCGGCCCGCGCGGCGGCATCGCGTTGTCCGGCCACATGGACACGGTGCCCGACACCGGCTGGACCGACCCCTGGACGCCGCGGGTGACCAATGGCGTGCTCCATGGGTTGGGCAGCGTGGACATGAAGGGACCGGTCGCCGCCTGCATCATTGCCGCGCGGGGCCTGCCCGAAAGCGTGCCCGCGACCTTGCTGATCACCACGGATGAGGAAACCAGCAAACAGGGCGCACGCGCCGTGGCGGCGTCCGATGCCGCGCGCGCGCTGGGGCTGCGCGGCATCGTGGTGGCGGAACCGACCGGGCTCCTGCCGGTGCGCGGGCATCGCAGCCACATCGAATACACCGCGGTTTCCAATGGGGTGCAGGCGCATTCCTCGACTGGGCAGGGGGTGAACGCGAACTGGGCGCTCATCCCGTTCCTGGCGGAGATGAAGGCGGTGTTCGAACGCCTGCGCCACGACCCGGCCTTCCACGACGCCGGCTATGACCCGCCCTTCAGCGACTTCAACCTGATCGTGGACAATCACGGGACGGCGGTGAATGTGACGGCCGCGAAGGCCACCGCACGGATAAAATTCCGCCGCAGTCGGAACGTGGACTATGCGCCGATCGAAGCGGAGGTGCGCGAAGCCGCGGCGCGCGCCGGCGTTACGCTCACCGAAAAGCGCGAGGGCACGCCGCCCGAATTGCCCGCCGACCACCCGCTGGTGGCGCTGGCGGTGCGCGAGACCGGCGCGCCCGCGCGCACCGCGCCCTATGGCACCGATGCCAGCGAATTGCAGGACCTCGCCCCGTGCATCGTGCTGGGTCCGGGGACCATCGCCACCGCGCATACGCCACATGAATGCGTGGCGGTCGCCGACCTCGTGGCCGCGGTGCCGCTGTTCCGCCGGATGCTGGCGGCTACGCCGGCAGCGTGATGCGCACGCCGCCGACCGGCTTGCCGTTGCTGTCGTTGATCACACCCTCGACATCCTGCGCCAGCGCCTCCGCCGCATCGACCAGGCCAAGCCGGCCGAGCAGCGCGGCAAATACGCCCATCTTCGCGCGCGCCGTGCCGTCCGCCAGCTTCACCGCGATGCCGAGGCCTTCCTCCGGCACGAAGCCGACCACGTAGCCCTCCGCGCCACCCTTCAGCAGCACGCGGCCCTGGCTGGCGCGCACGATCTTGCCGGTCGAGGAGCCGCGGCCCGAGAGGTGGTCCGGGTAGGCGCGGATGGCGGATTGCAGCCGGCGGATGGCGGTGCGGCGCGCGTCCGTGGCGACGCGTGCCGCAGCCCAGCGCGCCGCCGCCTTCGCCATCGATGCCATGGGCAAGGCAACCGCCGGCAGCCCGCAGCCATCCACGCCGCGCGGCAGCCGTGCCGCATCCTCGCCGAGCAATTCGCTGAAGGCTTCGAGGTACAGGCGCTGCGCTGGATGCGCCGGATCGGCGTAGCCACCCACCGGCGCGCCCAGATGCTTCGTCAGCGTCAGGAAGCCGCAATGCTTGCCCGAGCAATTGTGGAACACGCGCGACCGGTCGCCGCCGCCGCGGATCACCGCGATCTGGTCGGCCTGGCTGCGCGGCAGGTCCGGGCCGCAGACCAGCGCCGCCTCGCTCAGCCCCAGCCGTTCCAGCCAGCCGCGCACGAGCGCGACCTGGAAATCCTCCGCGCTGTGCGATGCGCAGGCGAGCGCCAGGTGTTCCTCGCTCAGCCCCGCCGCATCGGCCGCGCCGCTTTCCACCAGCGGGATCGCCTGGAAAGGCTTGAGCGAGGAGCGCGGAAAGGTGACGAAGGACGGGTCGCCCCAGGATTGCAGGATGCGCCCATCGGCATCCGCCACCACCGCGACGCCGTGGTGCAGGCTTTCCAGGATGCCGCCGCGGCGGATCTCCGCCATTGGTAGAAAGGGGCTGGTCATGGCGTGGGCTCCTGGATGGCGCTGCTGCCGGGGCGCCCTTCGAGCACGGCATCGAACAGCCGCACCTGCTGCGGCAGGCAATGCGCGTGCAGGTCGAAACGGTCCAGCATGGTCTGGCGGGCCGCCTTGCGAAGCGGGACGTAGCGGTCGGGGTTGGCGATCGCGTCCACCACCGCATCGGCCATGCGCTGGTGGTCGAAGAAGGGCAGCATCAACCCGTTGTGTTCGTGGCGCATCACCTCCGCCAGCGGCGGCGTGTCGGAGCCGATGATCAGCGCCTCGCAGCCCATCGCCTCGACCAGCGACCAGGACAGCACGAACGGGTAGGTGTAGTAGACATGCGCGCTGCTGATACGGAACAGCGCCACCAGGCCCTCATGCGGGATGCGGCCGGTGAAGTGAACGCGCGCCATGTCCAGCTTCGCGCCGACCTCCTCCATCATGGCCGCCTTCCACGACTTGCCGTCGGGCGGCAGGCGGCCATAGCCCCGTTCCTCGCCGCCCACGATCACGGCGTGGGCGTTGGGGCGGCGCGCCAGGATCTCGGGCAGGGCGCGCATGAAGATGTCGAAGCCGCGATAGGGTTCCAGGTTGCGCGACACGAAGGTCACCACCTCCTGCCCCTTCGTGACGGTGTGGCCGTCGGGCAGCTTCACCGTGGCGGGCCCGTTCGGCGTGGCGAAATTGGCGTCCACCCCCTCGTGCACGACCGAGGTCTTGGCGCGAATGAATTCCGGGTAGCGGCTGCGCTGCCACAGCGTGGGGGAAACCCCCCAGTCGGTCGCCTCCAGCGACTGCATCTGCGTCATGTTGAGCGTCCGGACGCGCGCCATCTCGTCCAGCGAGACGTCCTGCGCCGGGTCGAAGCCGACGTCGCCGCCGGCCGATCGGTAGTAGAATTCGCAGTACTGCAGCAGCTTCGCGTCGGGGAACACGTCGCGCAGGTACAGCCCTTCGCCCCAGCCGGGATGGCAGCAGATGATGTCCGGCACGAAGCCCTTCTGCTTGAGACCCATCAGCGCGCGCGCCACCGCCTGGCCGCGGCGCACGGCGGCCTCGACCGGGCGCAGGTAGCGGTGCGTCTTCTCCCCGGCGCCTTCCGGGGCGGGGTAGCGCAAGTGCTGCGGGCCTGGCGGCGCCTGGTTGGCGCGTTCGCCCAGGCCGATCACGCGCGCATCCTTGCGCCGCGAGATGATGGGCGCGAGGTGCCGGTACTGGCCCGGGAAGTTCTGGTGAATGAACAGCGCCTGGACCACGAAGCCCGTCTCCCCTACCTGCGCCCGGCCTGCTTGATGCCGTCATTCCGCGGGCGCGGCAACGGGGCGTCTGGTCGCGGCCGCGCGGCGCCGCCAGGATGCGGCAGGTGCGTCAAGGGATGATGGACATGGGTTTCGACTTCACGGGGCGACGGGTTCTGGTGGCGGGCGGCAGCCGCGGCATCGGGCGGGCCATCGCGCTGGGTTTCGCACAAGCGGGCGCGCAGGTCTCGGCCTGCGCGCGCGGCGCCGATGGGCTGTCGGCGCTGCAGGCGGAAGGGGTGGCCCATGTGATGCCCACCGACCTGGCGGATGCCGGGCAGATTCACGCCTGGGTCGCGGCCGCGGCGCAGGCGCTGGGTGGCATCGACGTGCTGGTGAACAACGCCTCCGGCTTCGGCATGGGCGATACCGAGGTAGGCTGGAGGCGCGGCCTGGATGTGGATGTGATGGCGACGGTGCGCGCCAGCACCGCCGCGCTGGCGCACCTCCGCGCGGCGAAGGGTTGCATCGTGAACACCACCTCGATCTCGGGGCTGGGGCCCAGCGTGCGCACGCCGGCCTATGCGGCGGTCAAGGCGCTGGTCATCAACTACACGGCGTCGCAGGCGGCCGCGCTGGCCCGGGATGGCGTGCGGGTGAACGCCATCGCGCCGGGGTCGATCGAATTCCCGGGCGGCACCTGGGAGAAGCGGCGCGCCGAGGACCCCGCGCTGTACAACCGCATCCTGGCGGGCATCCCGTTCGGCCGGCTCGGCACGCCGGAGGAAGTGGCGGATGTGGCGCTGTTCCTGGCCTCGCCGCTGGCGCGCTGGGTGACGGGGCAGACCATCGTGG
>LNEW01000156.1 GCA_001464375.1 Rhodospirillales bacterium Ga0074136
CTCGACCCGCGCGTCGCCGGGCCGATGATGCAGCTGATCCAGGCGGCGGGCCTGCAATGCCAGGCGGGCCAGCAGCAGGCCTGCGCCGTCGCGCAGCAGCTTCAGCAGGGCGCGAATGAGCTCGCCGCGGCGCAATTCGCCTGCCAGCAGGGCAATCCGCAGGCCTGCCAGGTTTTCCAGGCCGGCGCGCAGCAGGTGATGGCCACGCACCAGCAGTGGTTCGGCGGCGGCCAGCAGGCACCCGGCCATGTTCCGCCTCATGGGCAGCAGCAGCAGGCGTGGGACCATCAGCAGCGCATGCAGCAGCAGCAATGGCAGTTCCAGCAGCAACAGCAGCAGTACCAGCAGCAGCAGCGCGCGAACGACCTCCAGCACCAGCGCTTCATCGACCAGATGCGGCGATAGTCAGCCGGCTTCCAACAGGCGCTTCAGCGTGGCGAGGTCGGCGGATACCAGGCCGGCATCGCGCTCGAAATCCTCGTCGGACATGGTGGGCTGGCGGAACAGGGTGAACGTGACCTCCGCGCCCGTCGCATTGGGCACGACGCGGACGGGCACATCGACCTCGGTGCCGTCAGGCAGCGTCACGACGTGGTCGAGCACGCCGAAATCATTGGGCAGCGCGAAGCGCAGCTGCACGGGACCATGGGGCGTCGTGACCACCCAGCCATCGCCCGACCGGCTGATGCCGCTGCCCAGGCCCGCGGCCCAGCGCGGCAGGTTCTCCGGCTGCGAGGCGAAGGCATAGACGGCGGCCGCGTCGCGCTCGATGCCGATGGTGAGGACGCGGCAGGCGCGGGTCGGCATCAGTCCTCGCCCGGCTTGCCGCCGCGCAGGCGCTTGGTCGTGCCGCGGCGCGTCTTTTCATCGACGCGGCGCGCCCTGGCGGCCCGCGATGGCTTGGTGGCGCGGCGCGGCGGCGGCGGTGGCGTGGCGGCTTCGCGCAGCAGGTCCAGCAGCCTTTCCAGCGCGTCCTCCCGGTTGCGTTCGCGCGTGCGGTGGCGCTGGGCCGTGATGACCAGCACGCCGTCCTTCGTGATGCGACGGCCGGCTAGCGTGACCAGGCGTTCCTTCACCGCGGTCGGCAGGTTGGGCGATGCCATGGCGTCGAAGCGCAGCTGCACCGCGGTCTCGAGCTTGTTGACGTTCTGCCCGCCGGGGCCGGAGGCGCGCAGGAAGTCCTCCTGCAACTCATCCTCCTCGATGGCGATGCGGGCGGTGACGCGGATGGTCATGGTGCAGGCAATGCCATGTCGTCCTTGAGCGCGACGCCGGTCGCGCCCAGGGCCTGCGCCGCGCGCAGCAGCCAGGCGGCCTTGGCGGCGGCATCGGCGCACGACAGCCCGCCGGGACGGATGTTGCTGATGCAGTTGCGTTCGGCATCGGTGCGCCCGCGCCGCGGCGCCCAGGTGATGTACAGGCCGAGGCTGTCGGTCGCCGACAGGCCCGGGCGTTCCCCGATCAGCACCACGACGGCGGCGGCCCCCATCGCCTCGGCGATGTCGTCGCCGAGCGCCACGCGCGCCAGTTCGGCGACCACGACCGGCGCGGCGGGCAGCGGAAGCGTCGGGATCAGCAGGTCGAGCACACCCGGCGCATGGCGCTGCACGCCTGTCGCGCACAGGCCATCGGCCACCACCAGCGCGATGCAACCCGGCGCGCGCGGCAGCGCCGTGCCCTCCGCCAGCCGCCGCCCGAGATCGGGCCGCAGCAGGTACTCGCGCCGGTCCGCCGCCGCGCTGCGAACGCGCAGCACCGGCCGCGCGATGCCCGCTTCCAGCGCCGGTACATCGAGCGCCGACCACACCGCATCGCGGGCGCGCGCATGCGCCTCCTGGAAGTCGAGATGCGCGGCGGTCGGCTGCGCGGTGCCGACGCGGCCGAGCCCGACCCGCGCATCGGTGAAGCGGCGCAGGTCGCGCCACAGGGCCGGCGCGGTCATGCGAGCCCGATCAGCGCCGGCGACAGCCGCGCCGGAATGCGTTCGTCATCGCCGCCGATGCCCATGCGGTCCAGCCATGCCTCGAATTCCGGCGCCGCGCGCTTGCCCAGCAGGGCGCGCGCGGTCAGCCCGTCGTGGAAGGAGGTGGATTGGTAGGCGAGCATCACGTCATCCGCCCCGGGCACGCCCATCACATAGGTCACGCCGGCCACCGCCAGGCAGGCCAGCAGCGCGTCCATGTCGTCCTGGTCGGCCTCGGCGTGGTTGGTGTAGCAGACATCCACCCCCATCGGCAGGCCGAGCAGCTTGCCGCAGAAATGGTCCTCCATCCCCGCCCGCAGGATCTGCTTGCTGTCGAACAGGTATTCCGGGCCGATGAAGCCGACCACGGAATTGACCAGCAGCGGCGCGTATTCGCGCGCGACGGCATAGGCGCGCGCCTCCAGCGTCTGCTGGTCCACGCCGTGATGCGCCCCGGCGCTCAGCGCGCTGCCCTGGCCGGTCTCGAAATACATCACGTTGTCGCCGAGGGTGCCGCGCCTGAGGGCCAGCGCCTGGTCGCGTGCTTCCTTCAGCAGGGCCAACGTCACGCCGAAGGATGCGTTGGTCGCTTGCGTCCCGCCGATCGACTGGAACACCAAATCCACCGGCGCGCCGCGCTGCATCGCCAGCATTGTGGTCGTGACGTGCGACAGCACGCAGGTCTGGGTCGGGATGGCGAAGCGATCGCGCACCGTGTCGAGCATCCGCAGCACGCCCATCACCGCATCGACATTGTCGGTCGCGGGGTTGACGCCGATCACCGCATCGCCGGCACCCAGCAGCAGCCCGTCCAGCACGCCTGCCGCGATGCCGCGCGCGTCGTCGGTCGGGTGGTTCGGCTGCAGGCGGATGGACAGCGTGCCCGGGAGCCCGATCGTGTTGCGGAAACGCGTGACGACGCGGCATTTCGCCGCCACCTGCATCAGGTCCGCCACCCGCATGATCTTGGAGACCGCCGCGGCCATTTCGGGCGTCAGGCCCGGGGCGAGTGCCGTCACCGCCGCGGGTTCCGCCGCCAGCAGCCAGTCGCGCAGGCCGCCCACGGTCAGGCTGCGCACCGGCGCGAAGGCGCCGGCGTCGTGGCGGTCGATGATCAGCCGCGTGACGTCGTCGGCCTCGTAGGGGATCACAGCCTCGGTCAGGAACCGTGCCAGCGGCAGGTCGGCCAGCGCGCGCTGTGCAGCAACGCGTTCCGCCGCGCTGCCTGCCGCCAGCCCGGCCAGGGCATCGCCGGACCGGAAGGGGGTGGCGCGCGCCAGCAGCGTCTTCAGGTCGTCGAAGACATAGCGTGTACCGGCGACGGTCTGCGCGAAGGGCATGGCCGCGATGATGCCGCGCCCCGGGGCCACCTTGCCAGCCCGGCGCGCGCGCCTAGGATGCGGCAAGCCATCTGCCGAGGAAACGCATGGACGCCGACGCGATCGACAAGGCCCCGGACGCGAGCGCGTCCTGGCCGGATCAGATCTTTGATCTGTTGAAGAAGCATGAGATCCGCCAGGTCTGCCTGGTGCCGGATGCCGGCCATTCGCGCCTGATCAAGCGCTGCCTGGCGGATAACGCGATCACCGTCACCACCCTGACCACCGAGGAAGAAGGCATTGCCCTGATGCAGGGCGCCTGGCTCGGTGGCGACAAGGCGATCCTGCTGATGCAGTCATCCGGCGTCGGCAACTGCATCAACATGCTGTCGCTGTCGCATATCCATCGCTGCCCGATGCCGATGCTGGTGACGATGCGCGGCGATTTCGGCGAGTTCAACCCCGCGCAGATCCCGATGGGCCGTGCGACCCAGACGGTCCTGGAAGCGATGGGCACGCTGGTGCAGCGCGCCGATACGCCCGAGGACATCGCACCCACCGTGGACGCCACCATCCGCATGGCCTTCAACACCTTCCGCCCGACCGCGACGCTGATCGGCCAGCGCGTCATCGGCGCCAAGACCTTCGGCAAGGACTGAGATCATGCTCGCGGAGTCAGGAAAGCTCGACCGTCGTGAACTCACCCGCGCGCTGCTGGCGGACCGGGGGGACATGGTCGTCATCGCGGGCCTTGGCGCGCCGGCCTGGGACATCACCGCGGTGGAGGACCATCCGCTGAACCTGCCGCTATGGGGCGGCATGGGGGGCGCGGCGATGATCGGCCTGGGCGTCGCGCTGGCGCAACCGAACCGCAAGGTCCTGGTGCTGACCGGCGATGGCGAAATGCTGATGGGCATCGGCGCGCTCGCCACCATCGCGGTGAAGAAGCCGGCCAATCTCTCGATCGTCGTGCAGGACAACGAGCATTACGGCGAGACCGGCATGCAGGAGACCGCGACGAAATACGGCGTGGACCTGGTGGCGATGGCCAAGGGTGCCGGCTTCCCGCGCACGATGTTCGTGACGCAGCCCGGGGAAGTGCCGGCCCTGCACGCCGCCATCCATGCCGGTGGCGGCCCGCTGTTCGCGGTGGCGAAGATCGACGCCACCAGCAAGAAGCTGGTGCTGCCGCCGCGCGACGGCGCCTTCATCCAGCACCGCATGCGCGAGGCCATGCTCGGCCCCGCCGCCCACCACCAACTGTAGCGCCCGGCGCGCAAGCCGGCGCAGACCGGCCCGCGCGGCGCCCAAGGGAGGAACTGCCATGAACCGTCGCACCCTGCTGGGCGGGATCGCCGCCACCGCCGTGGCGCGCCCCGCGCTCGCGCAATGGAACCCCGACCGGCCGATCCGGCTGGTGGTGCCCTTCGCACCGGGTGGCAGCACCGATGTGACGGCGCGGCTGGTGGCGGAGGCGATTGCCCCGCGCCTCGGCCAGCCCGTGGTGATCGAGAACCGGCCCGGCGCGGGCGGCAACATCGGTTCGGAAGCCGTGGCGCGCGCTGCCCCTGACGGCCACACGCTGGTGATGGGCACGAGTTCGACCCACGCCACCAACCCCGCGCTGTATGCCAGCCTGCCCTACCAGCCGCTGCGGGACTTCGCGCCGGTCAGCCAGGTGGCCTTCATCCCGAACCTGCTGGCAGTGAACATGGACGTGCCGGCGCGCGACCTGCCGGCGCTGATCGCGCTGGGTCGCGCGCAGCCGGGCACGCTGAACTTCGGCAATGCCGGGTCGGGCACGTCGCAGCACCTGTCGGCGGCGATGATCGCCTCGCGCGCCGGGATCGAGGTGACGCACGTGTCCTATCGCGGCGGCGCGCCCGCGGTGACCGACCTGATCGGCGGCAAGATCCAGGCGATGGCCGCGCCGCTGGTCGAGGTGATCGCCCATGTGCAGGCGAACCGCCTGCGCGCCATCGCGGTGACCACGGCGCGGCGGTCCGCCCTGCTGCCCGCGGTGCCGACCATCGCCGAGACGCTGCCCGGCTTCGAGGTGGCGTTGTGGAACGGCATCTTCGCGCCCGCCGGCACGCCGGCCGCGGCCGTGACCCGCCTCTCCGCCGCCATCGCCGAGGCGATGCGCACCGATGACATGCGCGGCAAGCTCGCGCTGCAGGGCAGCGAGCCGGTTGGCTCCACCCCTGAGCAGTTCGCCACCTTCGTCGCCAGTGAAATCCCGAAATGGGCGGAGCTGGTGCGGATCTCCGGCGCCCGCGTGGAATAGGAACCATCATGCCGCACGTCGTCTGCCTCCGCCCGCTGCATCCCGACGCCATGGAGCGGCTGCGCGCCGAGCCAGGCCTGCAGGTCACCATGTTGGCCGAGGTCAATGCCGAGACGCTGCGCGAACCGATGAAGACCGCGGATGCAATCATCGTGCGCGCCACGAAGATCGACCGCGCCTTCCTCGACAACGCGCCCATGCTGCGCATCTGCGCCCGCCATGGCGTGGGCTACGACGCCGTGGATGTCGAGGCGCTGACGGAACGCGGAATCCCGCTGACCGTCACCCCCGACGCGAATGCGCTGTCGGTCGCCGAGCACGCCATGATGTTGATGCTGACCACGGCACGGCGCACGGTCGACTACGACCGCAATACCAAGGCGCTCGACTGGGGTCCCAAGCCGGCGCTGCGTACCTTCGACCTGTCCGGCCAGACGGTGCTGGTGCTGGGCTTCGGCCGGATCGGCGGGCGCGTGGCGCGGCTGTGTGCGGCGTTCGGGATGAACGTGACGGTGCATGACCCCTATATCCCGCAGAACACCATCAAGGGCGCGGGCTTCACGCCGGTGAAGGTGCTGCATGAAGGGCTGGCGCAGGCCGATGTCGTGACCACCCATTGCCCGTCCAACGCCGAGACGCGCGGCCTGGTGAACGGCGCCTTCCTGGCCGCCATGAAGCCGGGCGCGACCTACATCAACACCGCGCGCGGCACGCTGGTCGATGAAGCGGCGCTGACGGCGGCGCTGAAGTCGGGCCACCTGGGTGCCGCCGGCCTCGATGTGTTCTGGGAGGAGCCGGTGACGACGAAGCTGCCCTTCCTGGATTTCCCGAACGTCGTCGTCTCGCCCCATTCTGCCGCGGCTACCGAACAATCCACCCGGCGCATGGGCCTGTCCTGCGCGGAGAGCATCATCTCCCTGTTCAAGGGCAGCCTCGACCCCGATGTGGTGATCAACAAGGAGGTGCTCCGCGGCAACGCGTGAGCAGCACGCCATGACCAATCCGCTCCTCGTCCTCGCCGACCACGCCGCAACCTGGCGTTCGCGCGACCTGCCCGCCGATGTCGCGCATCATGCGCGGCGCGCCCTTGTCGACTGGTTCGCCGCCCTGCTGGCCGGGGCTTGGCGCGAACCTGCCACGCTGATGTCCGCCGCGCTCGAGGACGAAACCCGCGGCGGTGGCGGCGCGGTCTGCTACGTGACCGGCCGGCGCGTGCCGGTCCGCCACGCCGCGCTGATCAACGGAACGGCCTCGCACACGGTCGAGTTCGATGACATCTACCGCTACGCCGTCTACCACCCGGGCTGCCCGACCATCGCAGCGGCACTGGCGGCGGCGCAGGCGCGCGGGACGGACATGGACACGCTGCTGCGCGCGCTGGCCGCGGGCTACGAGGTGTCGTGCCGCATCGGCCTGGCGGTACAGCCCTCGCACTACGATTTCTGGCACACCACCGGTACCGTCGGCACCTTCGGCGCGGCCGCGGCGGTCGCGGTTCTGCTGGATTGCGATGCGAACCGCACCGCGCATGCCATCGCCACCGCCGCCACGATGGCCGGCGGGCTGCAGCAGGCCTTCCGCGGGGAGGGCATGTCGAAGCCGCTGCATCCGGGCCACGCCGCGGAGGCCGGCGCGCTGGCGGCGATGTCCGCCGCCAAGGGCATGACGGGCGCGCTCGATGTCCTGCACGGGTCGGCCGGCTTCGCCGCCGCCACCAGCGAGGACACCGGCAAGTGGGACAAGCCGCTGGCGACGATCGGCAAGCCCTTCGCCATCACCGACATGACCTTCAAGAACCATGGCTGCTGCGGGCACATTTTCGCCGCGCTCGATGCGGTGCGTGACCTGCATCTGGAGAACGGCTTCAAGCCCGAGGACGTCGTGTCGGTGGCGGTCGGCGGCTACAAGGCGACCAAGGAGGTCTGCGACCGCCCCACCGCGCAGACCGAACAGGATTGCCGCTTCTCCACCCAGTTCACCGTGGCGACCATGCTGCTGCATGGCGGCGTGCGCCTCGCGGCCTTCGAACCGGCGCGCATTTCGGACCCGGCGATCCGCGCGCTGATGCCGCGCATCACCGTGGCGCTGGATGCGGAATGCGCCGCGGCCTTCCCGTCGAAGCGGTCGGCCAAGGTCGAGATCCGCCTCAAGGATGGCCGCGTGCTGAACCGCCACCAGCACACGCGCAAGGGCGACCCGGACGCGCCGCTGAGCGACCAGGACCTGTCGGACAAGTTCCTGGAATTGACGTCGGACGCGATCGGCGTGGCGCAGGCGAAGGCGCTGCTGGCGCAGCTGTGGGAAGGCGGTGCGCTGCCCGGGATCGTGCCGCTGGTGGTGAACCAGGCGCGCGCCGCGGAATAGCGGCGCGGCGCGCTACTTCTTCTTGGCGCCCACGCGGACCAGCTGCGAAATCGCCAGCGGCGCCTTGCCGGACGCCTTCGCGATCTCGTTGTCCTGTTCCTGGATGACCTTGCGCGCGGGTTCGTCGCCGTCCAGCCCGCCGAGGATCTCGGCCGGCACCTTGCGGTTGGAACGCCGGGTGCCGTCCTCGTAGAAGACGTCGAACAGCACGAAGGCGGATTTGCTGCCGGGTTTCGCGGCCATGTCTGTCTCTCCTCAGCCGCGCCGCGAGGGCGCGCTGGTTTCGCGTCAGGCGCGTGGGGGTGTGACGCGATGCGGCCGCGCGCGGATGGCGCGGCCCGCCTCAGCTGCGGTTGGGCGCGTCGGTGTCGCTCTCGGCGTCGGTGTCGGGCTCGGGGTCCTGTCCGGCAGCCTTGCGCTTCGCGACCGCTTCGTCGCGTTCGCGTTGCTTGGCTTCCTTCTTGGCCTGCTTGCCCCTGTTCACCTCGGCACGCTGTTGGCCATAGTTGGGCGGTCGCGCCACGGCGATACTCCGGAAATCTGGGATGGAAAGGGCGGCCCGAAGGCCGCCCCCGGGCGCTTCAGGCGAGGCGCAGATTGCCTGCCGAAACCTTGCCCTGCTGGCCCTTCTGCATCTCGTACTCGACCTTGTCGCCTTCGTTCAGGCCGTTCAGGCCGGCGCGCTGCACGTCGGAGATGTGGACGAACACGTCCTTGCTGCCGTCCTCGGGCTGGATGAAGCCATAGCCCTTGGTTGCGTTGAACCACTTCACGGTACCGATGCTCATGCCGATGTCTCCGGTTGAGTCATTGCCGCCTAGCACGATTGCCAGGCAGTGATGCCGGCGAGCGCAAGCGCATGCCGGGCCATCCTTCGCTGAGGCTCAACCATAGAAAGGCACGGAGAGCAGGTCCGACACGCGGACCGGACGAGGTGACGCCAGACCTATGCGCCTTCGCTGCCTTGAAATCAATGCCCATGAGTCAGCCGGCGCGGGCGCCGGTCCCGCGCAGGATCGGCAGCCAGCGCTCCATCTCGGCCGTCAGGAAATTGCGCAGCGCCGCGGCGTCGCCGGGCCGCGGTTCGACCCCGCGTTCGGCGTAACGCGCCTGCACCGCCGGGTCGGCCAGCACCTCCAGCGTCGCCGCGGTCAAGGCGCGCAGCACGGCCGGCGGCGTCGCCATGGGCGCATACAGCGCCTGCCAGGAGGATGATTCGTAGCCCGCAACGCCGCCCTCCTGGAAGGTCGGCAGGTCGGGCAGCATGCGTGACCGCCGCGCCGTGGTCACCGCGATGCCGCGCGCACGCCCATCCTGCATCATGGGCGCGAGCAACGTCTGGCTGTCGATCATGAATTCGACGCGCCCGGCGATGAAGTCGGTCACCGCCGCCGGCGTGCCGCGATACTGCACGATGGTGAAGTCCACGCCCGCCAGCTTCTTGAGCAATTCGCCGGCCAGATGCGACGCCGCACCGATGCCGGTGGTGGCGAAGGTCGCCTCGCCGCGCTTTGCGCGCAGCCAGGCCAGGAGGGAGGGCACGTCGGTCACCGGCACCGAGGGATTCACCGCGGCCACGAAGGGCTGTTCGCCGAGCAGCGCGATGGGTGCGAAATCCGTCACCGGGTCGATGCCGGCATCGGGGAACAGCGCCGGGATCACGCTGTGCGCCGCGCCATTGAGCAGCAGCGTGTGGCCATCCGCCGGCGCGCGCGCGACCGTGCGCGCGCCGATCGTGCTGCCTGCGCCGGGCGTGTTCTCGATCACCAGCGTCTGGCCGAGCCGGCGCGACAGCGGCTCCGCGATGATGCGCGCCACCACGTCGATGATGCCGCCGGCCGCGAAGGGCACCACCACGCGGATCGGGCGGCTTGGGAATGTGGGCTGCGCCTGCGCCGCGGCGGGCAGGGCGAGGGCGGCGGCAAGCAGCGTGCGGCGATGCGTCATGGCGGGGGTCTCCGGCGGGTTGTGTGCAGGCTAGCGCCGACGCGGAGCGCTTGACAGCCGGGGCGGTGCACACCCCCTATCGCGGTGGGTTGGCCCAGGCTGCACGGCCCCGGTCCGCGATTGGCCCGCGGGGACGCGCCGCGCATTGCAGCGGACCGCGTGGCCCTGCGTGGCGTGATCCCGCCCGCCGAGGTCCGCCGCATGGTCACCGAGGTGGAGCGCGCAAGGCGCGAAGGCGAAGCCGCGCTGGAATGCGCGCGCGGCGAACAGGCGGCGCTGCGCTCGCTGGCCAATGCTGCGCGGCTGCTCAAGGGCAACCCCGAACTGCACGCGCTGCGCGTGCTGCAGGCGCTGGCGGCGTCGCCCGGCAAGGTGCCGCCCACGCTGGTGCTGGGCGCGGGCGCGTTGCTGCCGACCGGCAGCGCGGCGCCCGACGCAGCATTCGAGGACTGACCGCTACTTCCCCTGGAACTTCGGCGCGCGCTTGTTCAGGAAGGCATCGACGCCTTCCTGGAAGTCGCCGCTGGTGAAGCACATCGTCACCAGGTCGTCGCCCTCGACCTCGCCGACCGCATGGCGCAGGCGGCGCAGCGCGATCTTGGTCGCCTTCAGCGTCAGCGGCGCCAGGTCCTTCATGCTGGTGGCCAGCTCCATGGCGCGCGCGGCGACGGCATCGGGCGTGTCCAGCACTTCCGACACCAGGCCGATATGCTTCGCCTCGGCCGAGGAGAACAGGCGCGAGGTCATGATCATCTCGGCGATCGCGGCCGGGCCGACCAGCGCGTAGAAGCGCGCGAAGTTGTTCATGTTGAGGATGTTCCCCAACGTCTTCGCGATCGGCAGGCCGAAGCGCGCGGCGGTGTCGCAGATGCGGATGTCGCAGCACCCGGCGATGCCGAGCCCGCCGCCCGTGCAGGCCCCCGCGATCGCCGCGATGATCGGCGTATTGCAGTTCTCGAGAGCGCCCAGGACCTTGTCGATCCGCGCCTCGTAGGCGAGCGCGTCCTCGGCGGTCTTGAATTCGCGGAACTGGCTGATGTCGGTGCCCGAGGCGAAGGCCTTGACGCGGATCGACGGGTCGGCGTTGATCTCCTCTGCCAGTTCCTGGATGCGCTGGTACATCGGGAACAGCATGGCGTTGCGCGCCTGCGGGCGGTTGAAGGTGGTCCAGGCGATGCCGCCCTCGCGCACTTCGTGCAGAATCTCGTCGCTCATGGCGGTCCGTCCCCGGTGTGGTCGGCGCAAGGCGTAGCGCAGGCGCGCGGCGCGTCAAGCCGGTGCCTTGCCGAAGTACGGGGGCGATGCCAACAAGCATGCAGCCGAGGAGAACGCCCATGACCATGCCGCTCGCCCGCTTCACCGTGCTCGACCTGACGCGCGTGCGCTCGGGGCCGACCTGCGTGCGGCAACTTGCCGACTGGGGGGCGAACGTCATCAAGATCGAGGCGACGGACGAGGTCGATACCGGCAAGGGCCTGGGCGGCGAGCGCGACGGGCCGGACTTCCAGCATGTCCATCGCAACAAGCGCGGCATGACGCTGAACCTGAAGGCGCCGGAGGGCCTCGCGGCGTTCAGGCGGATGGTCGCCAAGGCCGATGTGGTGGTCGAGAACTACCGCCCCGACGTCAAGACGCGCCTCGGCGTGGACTACGATTCGCTGGCCGCGATCAACCCGCGCATCGTGCTCGGGTCGATCTCCGGCTTCGGCCAGGACGGACCCTATGCGAAGCGCCCTGGCTTCGACCAGATCGCGCAGGGCATGGGCGGGTTGATGAGCGTGACCGGCCTGCCCGGCCAGGGGCCGGTGCGCGCCGGCATCCCGGTCGCGGACCTGACGGCGGGGCTGTACTGCGCGCTCGGCATCATGGTGGCGCTGCTGGAACGCGAGGTGACCGGCAAGGGGCGCTGGGTGCATGTCTCGCTGCTGGAAGCCATGGTCGCGATGATGGACTTCCAGGCAACGCGCTGGACCATGAAGGGCGAAGTCCCGAAGCAAGCCGGCAACGACCACCCAACCACCATCCCGACGGGGCTGTTCAGGACCTCCGACGGCGTCATCAACATCGCCGGCGGCGGCCAGGTGATGTGGGAGCGCATCGTGAAGGTGCTGGGCATCGAGGCCGAGGCCGCCGATCCCGACATCGCCACCGACAAGCTGCGCAGCCAGAACCGCGCGAAGGTCAACGCGATGCTCGAACGCGTGACGCTGACCGACACCGCCGCCAACTGGGTGGCGAAGTTCAACAGGGACGGCGTGCCCTGCGGCCCGGTCTATTCCATGGACCAGGTCTTCGCGGACGAGCAGGTGAAGCATCTCGACATCGAGATGACGGTGCAGCACCCGCGCCTGGGTGCGCTGAACGTCGTGCGCGCGCCGATGCAGATCGCCGGCGTGGACTGCGCGAAGAACCCCACGCCCGAACGCGGCCAGCACACCGATGCCGTGCTGGCGGAATTCGGCTTCAGCGCGGAGGAGATCGCCGCGCTGAAATCCGCCCGCGCGGTCTGACGGCGCTCAATCCACCCGGATATTGCCGCGGCGGATCACCTCGCCCCAGCGCGTGCGGTCGCGGGTCATCAGCGCGGTGAATTCCGCCGGCGTGCCGGGCAGCGGCTCGACCCCCTGCGCCGCCAGCTTGGCGATGAAGTCCGGGCGCCTGAGCAGCGCGTTCACCTCGCGGCTCATGCGCTCGACCGCTGCGGCCGGCGTGCCGGTGGGCGAGAAGATGCCGTACCAGCCCAGCGCATCGTAGCCCTGCAGCGTCTCACCGATGGTGGGCACGTCGGGCAGTGCGGGGTCGCGGCGCGCGGAGGTCACGGCGATGGCGCGCACGCGGCCGTCGCGGATATGCGGCAGCGCGGTCGGAGTCGTGTCGAACATCATGGTCAGCCGCCCGCCGACCGTGTCGATCATGGCCGGGCCGGTGCCGCGATAGGGGATGTGGGTGATGTCCACATTCGCCTGCTGCTTCAGCAATTCCATGAACAGATGCTGGGCCGACCCGATGCCCGACGACCCGTAGTTCAGCTTGCCCGGCTCGGCCCGCGCCAGCGCCAGCAAGTCCGGCAGGGTGCGCGCATTCACCGAAGGGTGCACCACCAGCACCGAGGCGACCGCCGCCACCGGCACCACCGGCACCAGGTCGCGCGCCGGGTCGTAGGTCAGGCGGATCAGCGAAGGGTTGATCGCCATGGGCCCGGTGCTGCCCATGACCATGGTATAGCCATCGGGCGGGCTGCGCACCGCGGCCTCGGTGCCGACGGAGCCGCCGGCGCCGGTGCGGTTCTCGACCACCACCGACTGCCGCAGGATGGGCGTGAGCTCCTCGGCCAGCGCCCGCGCCAGCAGGTCGGCGGCGCCCCCGGGCGGGAAGGGGGAGATCATGCGGATGCTGCGCTGGGGCCATTCGCCCTGTGCCGCCGCGGGGCGCGCGAGCGCGGCGGTGGCGGCGCAGCCCAGCAGCAGGCGTCTGGTGGTCATGTCGGCTCTCCGGATCCGTGAACCAAACATGCTAGGCCCGTCGCCGTTTGCGCGCCAACCGCCTCGCGGCTAGGTAACGCGGCGAACCAGCCGGGGACGCCCCATGCGCATCGCCTCCATCCGCCAGGGCGTCGTGCCCATCAACAGCGCCATCGCCAATGCGTACATCGATTTCTCGAAGATGACGGCGAGCGTCGTTGCCATCACCATCGAGGACGGCGCAGGCCGCTCCGCCACCGGCTACGGCTTCAATTCCAATGGCCGCTACGCGCAGCCCGGGCTGCTCGCCGAACGCTTCATCCCGCGCCTGGAAGCCTGCGACGCTGCTGCGCTGACCGCACCGGACGGCAGCCTGGACGTGGGGGCCGCCTGGTCGGCGATGATGCGCAACGAGAAGCCCGGCGGCCATGGCGACCGGTCGGTCGCGGTCGGCGTGCTCGACATGGCGCTGTGGGACGCGGCGGCGAAGCTGGAAGGCAAGCCCCTGTGGCGGCTGCTGGCGGACCGGTTCCGCGCGGGAGAGGCCGATGACGCCGCCTGGGTCTATGCCGCCGGCGGCTACTACTACCCTGGCAAGGGCCTCGATGGCCTGGTCGAGGAAATGAAGCGCTACCTCGGCCTCGGCTACACCACGGTGAAGATGAAGATCGGCGGCGCGCCCGGCACGCCCATCAAGGACGCCTTGCGCGAGGACGTCGCGCGCATCGAGGCGGTGCTGAAGTTGCTCGGCAATGACGGTTCGCGCCTGGCGGTCGACGTGAACGGGCGGTTCGGCCTGCATGCCGCGCTGGCCTACGGCGCCGCGCTGCAGCCCTTCGCGCTGCGCTGGTACGAGGAACCGCTCGACCCGCTGGACTACGCGACGCATGCCACGCTGGCCGAGCACTACGCGCCGCCGCTGGCGACCGGGGAGAACCTGTTCTCCATGCTCGATGCCCGCAACCTGATCCGCCATGGCGGGTTGCGCCCCGATCGCGACATTCTGCAATTCGACCCCGCGCTGTCCTACGGCCTGGTCGAATACCTCCGGACGCTGGAAATGCTGGAACAGCATGGCTGGTCGGCGCGGCGCTGCGTGCCGCATGGCGGGCACCAGTTCGCGCTCAACATCGCGGTCGGCCTCGGCCTCGGCGGCAATGAATCCTACCCCGAGGTCTTCGCACCCTTCGGCGGCTTCGCCACCGACACCCCGGTGGTGGACGGGCGCATCCGCATGCCGGACCTGCCGGGCATCGGCTTCGAGGCGAAGAACGACCTTTGGGCGGTGCTGAAGGACCTGTGAGCGACCTCGCCGAAGCGATTGCAGCGCGCTACCGCGGCCCCACCACGCGCGGCTTCGTGCGTGGCAAGCTGAAGCGCGACCCCGTGCTGCCCGCGCTGCTGGCGCTGCCGCCCTTCGGCGCGGTGCTCGACCTCGGCTGCGGGCGCGGGCAGCTCGGCCTGGCCCTGTTGCTGGCGGGGCACGCCACGACGGTGACGGGGCTCGACCTCGATGCCGGCAAGATCGACCGCGCCATGACGGCCGCAGGCGACCTGCCGGCGCGCTTCGCCAGCGCCGACCTCGCGAGCGCGCCTCTGCCCGCCTGCGACACCGCGCTGGTGATCGACGTGCTGGTGCAGATGGCGCCGGCGGCGCAGGCCGCGCTGCTGGCGCGGCTGGTGGCGGTGGCGCCGCGGCGCATCGTCATCCGCGCCTTCGACCCCGACCGCGGCTGGCGCAGCGCCTTCGGCCTCGCGATGGACCGGCTTCGGCGGCGGCTCGGCGGCGACCTCGGCCTGGCCGGCACGGTGGCGCCGCAGCCCATCGCCGTGCTGCGCGCGCCGCTGGAGGCAGCCGGCTACGCGGTGACCGTGACACCCTGCTGGGCTGGCACGCCCCTGCCGAATGTGCTTCTGGTGGCGCAACGCCCATGACCCTCCGCATCGCCCCCCTGCTCCTGCTCGCCCTCGCCGCCCTGCCGGCGCGCGCGCAGCAACTTCCCGTCTTCGAGGCCGGCATCGCCGGCGGTGGCGGCTGGCTGCCGGCCTATCCGGCGTCGGACCAGAACCGCTGGCGGGGCCTGGCGGTGCCCTACATCATCTACCGTGGCAGCGTGTTCCGCGCCGACGACAACGGGCTGCGCGCGCGCACCAGCCTGGCCGACGGGATCGAGCTGTCGGTCAGCGCGTCCGGCGGTGTGAATGCATCGTCGGACGACGTGACGGCGCGGCAGGGCATGCCGGACCTCGAATGGCTGGCTGAGCTGGGTCCCAACCTGCGCTTCACCCTGTGGCGCGGGCAGGACGAGGCGGCCCCGCAACGCATCGTGGTCGACACGCCGATCCGCGCGGTGTTCTCCACCGACTGGTCCTCGGTGTCCTTCCGCGGCTTCACCTTCGCGCCCGACATCGCCTACGAGCACATGCACTTCCTGTCGCCCTTCGCGCGGCTGCGCGTGTCGGCCGGCGTGGTGTTCGGCACCGATCGCTATGCGGATTACTTCTATGACGTCGCACCGCAATACGCCCGGCCCGACCGCCCGACCTACAACGCGCAGGCCGGCTACATCGGTTCGCGCCTGTCGGTGTCCTACCGGCTGCCGTTGAGCGAGCGCTTCTCGGTGGTTGCTGGCGGCCGGGTGGAGAATTTCTCGGGTGCGACCAACGCCGACAGCCCGCTGTTCCGCAATGAATGGAACTTCTC